>PLXT01000046.1 GCA_003151535.1 Methanobacterium sp. | reverse complement strand
TTCAGATATTTCTGGTTGAAATATGTTACTGATGTTAATTTGAAACTTCATTGTGCAACTGGTTTAACTGGGACATATGATAAACGCATATCTATTTATCAGAGTCGACAGGATCAGTCACATTGGGAGGATATAACATTAGATCAGGGTGAATCTGATTTTTATTATATCTGCGGAGTAGCTACACCCTATAATTGGGATGAGAATTTTCATTGTGTATTACGATGTGTACCCGGTGAAACTTTAGTATTAGATGAACAAGGTGTTACAGGTACTATTAAGAATGCGGTTCGTGTACCGATACATGAAATGGATCGTATAAACAGCACCAATCCACATAAAGATGAACCTGAATATTACACTTGTAGGAATTATCAGTTCGCAATTGAATTCGACGAACTCACATTAAAATATGGCAGTAAACGTAAAAGATTCGTACAACATAAACTAGAACAACGTGAAAATCTTAATAAGGCCACCGGAACTCAGATAACTTTATTATAAATTTTTTTTGTATGACTGAGTTTTATGAATTAATAGGGTAAAATTGTACATTTTTGGTGCAAATTAGTACATTTTTGGTGCAAATTATATACTTTTAGGGCCTATTCAAGTTGTTTTAATTGTTATTTTTATCTCATTTCCTGATTGATAATGTGGATTTAACTATTTATAATAGAGTATAATATAATATTAGTGGATATTACTTGTTTAAATATGTATTGTATTCTATATTATTGTTTGTTGTTAATTTAGTGTTAGTTTTTGCTTATGATTCAGAATGTTTTTCCAATGCTAAAAGGGGTTTTGTAATAATATTATTATATTAATTTATTACTAATCCATTTGTTATATGATAACCCCATTATTAGATGTAGAAGTAGGAAGGGGTTATTTCCTTCCACATATTATCTAAGATGAATTATTATTCTCCTCTCTGCTTGCAATCAAATCCAATGCTTCTTTGATAACAGCAGAATCTTCCTTAGATAAACTTACATGTTCTTCATCTAATTCCGTAATATCTGTAACGTAATCTTCATATTTCTTTAGACCAAATTCATCAGGATACATACGTTCTAATTTCCATGCAGCAGCCTTCCAATCTTTTTCACTGGCCTTGGTTATGAGGGCCACATCCCTTACTATACTCCATGCCTGGGCCTGTTCGACAGCTTCTTGAAATTTCCTGTGTTTATTACGTGGATTGGTTGCATTTCTTCCTTTTTTCATCCAATCATAAAAAGTGGATGTGTTTAAACCAACAACACTACAAACTGTATCAATATAATTTCCCATTTTAATTAATGCTATGATTTCACCTTGTAATTCCAGTGTTAACTTAGAGGGTCGACCCTGGTATTTTTTACTTCTACTTTTCTTTATATTTTCATCAATTATCATATTCGAATCTCTCCTTAATTTTTTGTAGGGCAAATTTATTTTGTCCTCACCTTTACTGTAACGCAAATAAAAAAAATTTCAATTTTTATATAGGAAATGGACTATTTTTTGAAAATATTAGAGTATCGTACTGATATTTTCCATAAAAGCTATTTTAATAATTATTTTTTAAAAATAATCAATAATATACCTCTAAGTTTGTAAATTAGGATTAAATAGTATATTTTACACTCTAGTCTTTGTATTTGTCTGTTTAAAGCTTAGTAATGCATTTAAATAAGTTTGAAATATTATGGGTGAAACAATTTCCTTGTAAATATTGAAATAATTTAAAACCTCAAAATCGTGTGGTTATTAAGGGTGCATTGGATATTGTGGCCAGTTTGTTATAGTGGATATGGGATAGGGGGATGATGAGGGGGTGGATTTTGTAGAATAAAATTTATTTCCTACTCTTTTTATAGTTGAAATATGCCCTTAACGCTTATAATATAACAAACTACAGGATTTCATTAGCGGAAACGCCGCTTTGAGTAGATACTGTTCCTAAAGTATTACAAGGATGAAACCAGAAGTTGTCCCATATTCGTCCAGAATAGGGGTTGTATCAGTGTAAAATAAACATGCTATATGCACATTTCACAGGATAACACTTTAAGAAGTAAACTGGGACGTTTAGGGATTCATGTGAGTAGATCAGGAGAAGAATGGTTTTGTTTATTAGACAATCGAATAGATGAAAAAACAACAAAACTTAAACATTACATATGTCCCGCCGCAATGTTAAACAATGACACCATATATAACTGGAATGAAAAATGGATCATAAAAACGAACGGAAATTCAAAGAAATGGAAAAACATCAAATTCTCCCATGGATATTCTCCCATAACCTCATCCGGAGATGGTAATTTAACAGTATCCACATTAACCACCACAGCTCCGGGAAAGGACATCCCCATAGTTATTTATAAAGGCATGGTGTTTGACGCAAGTTGCATTAAGTAAAATACAATGATTCTATGTCCTATTGATGTGAGAACTCTTAATAATTGATAAAAAATTATCCAAAGGATAGTTTCACTGAATGTGATGTTAATTACTTTATTAACAACATTTGTATCAGCATTAGTGATAGGATTAACAGAAGTTATTGAAGGTGGGATTGTATCAATTGTGTATGTTGTTGTTTGTGTTGGGGATTGATTGCCTGCTGCATCCTTGGCATAAAACATTATTACATTACTTCCTTGATTAAGTTTATTGTAGCATTGTTAATCTGATTTTTCCATGTTACTCCTTTATCAGTGCTGTAATAAATTATCGAATTTGTTCATGATTATATTTTTTTTCACTTTCTAAATTTAGTTATTTTTTAGAAAATTATTGACTAGCGGTTTCCTACTTTTGTCCCACAGACACCGCAGAAACTTTCTGTCCCCTTCAACATTCTACCGCAGTTTGTACATGAGATTTCAAGTTCTTCTATGCTATCTTTACCGTGTTTATCAACTATTTCATCATATCTTCCTGTTTCATACCATTTTAAAAGTTCAGATGCCCTCATTACTGACCATGGATGTGTTTGTTCCATAATAAGATATGTTTTAGCTACTTTATCTAAACTGTCATGATCATAACCTTCGAATTCCTTAGCCTGTTTAATAAATTCCTTGTTGTCTACTTTATCACAGTATTTGTTGGGAACTCCCGCCATTTTCATTTCCACATCCATAGCCACATCTAAATCCTGACAAGTTAATAGGCCTGCCCTATCACATGTAAATTCTGACATTCGAGCCCAATGAAGTAAAGGATATTCTAATCCTCGGGATATTAATGATCCAATACCCAATGTAGCTTCACCAACTATTTCACCTGCAAATTTGATATATTGTGCCATATCATGATATAACATATGTCCGCTCTTGATATGTCCAACTTCATGACCAATGATATATAACAATTCATCTGGAGTCAAATGATCAATTGTAGCTGTATGGAGAAGGATTAAAGGATTTTTCACGCCGGTAGTAAATGCATTTATTGAATCTTCTCTCTTAACATACAGATCAGGTATTTCTTTAAGATGAATATTGGCACATCCTTCTTCCAATAGTTCGTAAATCTCAGGAAAGTTTTTAGAAGTTATTTTTAAAAAACTGCCGGAATGAGATATTCTATTAATACGTTCTATGGAATGCTTATAAATCTTTTTCATGAATTTTTCCAATCCTTGATTCCCTTCTAAATTTTTAAGAGCTTTCCTATCAAATTCGTGTTCGTACTCACTAGGATGAAGTAACAGTAATTTTTTTCTTTCCATTTATTCCATACCCCTCATATTAAAAATTTTAGTTATTTATGTAATGGTTTTTTGATGTTTTAGCCTTCCCCCACATTCACATTCGTCACTAAAATCATCTGGAGACTCATTTGATTGGAGTTCGTAATAAC
Organism: Methanobacterium sp.; assembly: GCA_003151535.1. GTDB lineage: Archaea > Methanobacteriota > Methanobacteria > Methanobacteriales > Methanobacteriaceae > Methanobacterium_B. The sequence continues at coordinate 1,573 of PLXT01000046.1, read as the reverse complement.
CATCACATTTATCACAGACCAAAAATCCAGGTACAGTTTTTTCATTTTCTCTACGTTCTTGAAGCATCTTATTAATACTTTTACTTGACCTGTTCCCTGACATTCCTGAATGATTCAAATTATTATCTATTTCGGTGACGGCTTTATTCAAAAAACCTCCTAAACCATTCATTAAACCCTTTCCAGATTCCACCACGGAATCTAAAGTTTGTTCATATCCATTATTTGCACTTGAATCGTTTTTTTTCACTTCAAGTGAACTACCACATACAGTGCAGAACTTCTCTTCAGTAGCAACATCTGAAAAACATTTAGGGCAAGTAGTTTGTTGATTGGAAGTGTTAATATGTTCTATTTTAGTTCCACATTTTTCGCAGAATTTCAGATCAGCAGATATTTCTACATGACATTTTGGACAGACAACATTCTGATCTAATCGATTTTCATTAATTTCTGAAATATTTTCTACCGGTTTTCCACATTCTGTGCAGAAACTTGTTCCTAATGGGACTTCCGCATTACAATTATTGCATTTTATGGTCTTATTTGAACTGCTTTTTTCCATAAATACCCCTTCAATTCAATATTATAATTTATTGAAGATACTCGATATGTCTGTAATAATATAATTTTTATCAAAGGATCTTCACAATTAAATATTTTTTTCTAACTTGATGAACCAATATCTCCAACAATTTCTCCATTATTTATCCGTTGAGCGGTGTTGTATGCATCATACATAGCATATAACCAGATTATAAACGAAATTATAAGACCTATACCTGTAAGCCCTAATATTACGGCGACCAAGAAAAATATTATTCCTTTAACGATTTGTCCATTATAAACTTGTCCCACACCTACAATAATCAATGACAATATCAAAGCTAAAACTGGATTTTTTTGTTGATATCCTCCTTGATGAGTTCTAGTCTCCCGATATGCACCTGTCTCTGCTTGTCTGACACCACATTTAGGGCAAATTTCAGCTTTTTCATCTATTTGATCTCCACAATTAGAACAATACTTTGTTCCAGTCATATTAAACCTCCTATTACATATTATTAATTGCAAATATCATTGATATTACTAATATAATTTAGTATTTCACTTTATACTAAATAAATCAATTGCATAATTGCTCGCTTGATCGATTAGAATCAAAATAGCTTTAACCGGTTGAATATTTAAATAGCAATAAAAGTATGCATTTATAATCAGATCATAATATTACACATTCAACATAGAAAGCAATATATCCGGCAATCACTCCATCAATCAAACAACTGAGCGATCAATTGATCGATAGATTAAGGAATGGAGTATGAGAAGATAAGAGAAACACATGTATTGATACCACTTGGGCAAGGAAATAGATCATTTTTGATACTTTATAGAAAATTTCTATAAACCTTATGTTTTTTCAAATTTATGTTTTGAGTTTATTTTTTTTGGTCGTTATAGTTGTTTAATTGTTTAATATGATACATTTATATGTTATTATGAGTATATGAGTATTATGAAGTCGTTTAATGAATATTTAATGAGGAAAGAGTATGCGCTTTTGGAACAG
>PLXT01000084.1 GCA_003151535.1 Methanobacterium sp. | reverse complement strand
TCAAGTAAAATCGTATTTATTTTTAATAAACGCTAAAATATTAAAAATATTCATCAGTTTCCTCATCTTTTTCTTCCTCTTCATCAGTATCACCTTCTTCACCCACCACTACATATAGATAATCTTCAGTAATAAACGTTCCAAATGCAGTATCAAATAATTTTTTAAGAATTTTATATTCTTCATTGGTTATTTCCCTGAAATCTATTTTTGTTAAAAGGTCTTCACCACTTGAGAATTCTAGTTCTTCTTCACTTTCACCCAGCGGATAAAGAAATGGCCATGTAATGCTTGATGCTAGGTCTTCAAAATCTTTTATTTCTTTATCTGTCATTAATAGAAATCCATTGATTTCAATATCACNNTAGGGTATCGCTATAGATTGCGATGTGTTTTGCCATAACGCTATTTTACCATAAATATATAGCAACCTTACAATAATTTTTTAAAGTTATCAGTTTCTAACCGTTGAATCTCTTTACCCAATTCAGGACCAGCTTTGATTCCAGTCCTAGCCATTAGTTCTTCACCGCTTACACTCAAGTTAAAACTAAGAAAAGCAGTCAATAATTTAGAGTCAATATGCTCGTATCTCCCGAAGTCTTTTATTTGTTCTGGTGTTACTGTAGAGTGTTGTTGTGCTCTTTTAAGAACAACAGCAGTGTTTACTGACAAGTTTAGCAATCCAATAAGAAATCTAATCGCCTTGGCTTCATCATCCTTATATTTTAAAGAGTTTAATTTTTTTCCCAGTGAATCCAAAGAATTATCCTTTAGCAGTGATGCTATAACAATGATAGGGTCTGTGTTCTCAATAAATTTGAGATTGATATTAAGGTCTGGAAATATCCACTTGAACAACCCGTATTTATTAATCAACTCTAAAAAGTGTTTTACTGATTTGGCTGATTTGATTCCTTTTATAAATTCATCACGTATGCGTTCTCCAGATATACCATCAAGGCTAGCATCTTTTTGTAAAGCAGCATCAGTAGCTGGGTCTAATTCACTTCCAAATCTTCCAGCAAACCTACAAACTCTTAAAATTCTAAGGCGGTCTTCTTCAAATCTGTTTTGGGGGTCGCCTACTGTTCTTACAATACCGTTTTTAACATCATTAACTCCTCCAACTAAATCAATGATTTCAAATTTATCTATATCATAGTAGAGCGCATTTGATGTGAGGTCACGCCTTTGAGAATCTGTATTTATATCACTAAAAACAACAGAGTCTGGTCGTCTTCCCTTTCCCACATCTTCACGCATAGTTGCAATTTCATATTCACCTTTATCAGTAAACACATTAATCACACCAAAAGACTTACCTGTTGGGAGAGTTTTATAACCAGCACCTTTCATTAATTCTTCTACCTTATCTGGATTGGCATCAGTCACTAAATCATAGTCTTTTGGTTGTATATTTAATATAGCATCACGAACACAACCTCCAACTAGATATAACACGAAATTATTAGCCTTAAACACATCTTTAATCTGTACGATGTCCTCTGGTACATTCATACTAAACTTTATGCGTTCTTCTGTTATAAGACCCTCTCTTAATATTTGTTTTATTACATTCTTCATTTTTAATAAATATCTTTGTTGTCACAAAAAAAGATTTCTCTATTCTTGCGATTCTTATATCTTATGCGTCTAAGTGTTTTATCAATTCTTAGTTTAATAGTATTTGATGACACACCGTGTTTTTCCCCTATTTCTTTTAAGTTTAATGGGTCATTACCATCAAGCCCATAAAAATCACTAATATGACTCATTATATGTTGTGGCACTGATTCAAACATTTTAACCATAAGCTCTTTTCGTTCTTTACTAAGCAAACACTCTTGTGGTTCTAGTTCTTCACTTTTTATTAGGTCACCTAATTCCATTGAATCATCCTCACCAATAAAGCGATTCAATCTATCTTCAAATTTATTTACCGACATTAATTCTTCTAAATTTTTAACGGTGTTATTCTTACGCGTATCACCATTTTCAATCATGATATCTAGAACTTCATCTGTAGTTGGATTTCTTTCTAATATCTGCTCCAATTTTGATTCTACAATTCTAGATTTACTCAATAACGTTACAGCGTTAATGGGAATGGCTATTGATTTTAAATTATGCTGAATATAAGTTAGCATTTTACTTCTAATCAACCATACAGCATATGAAATAAATTTATTACCTGTTTTATAATCAAATTTCTTAATTGATAACCATAAACCAATATTTCCTTCATTTACCAAATCTTCTAAAGTCAAAACACTTTGTGGAAATAACTTAGCATACTTTTTTGCCACTGATATAACAAATCTTAAATTATGTTTGCATATCATATCTATTGCTTGTTCATCTCCATTGGCTTCTATTCTTTTGAATAAGGCGACTTCTTCCTCTCTTGAAAAAGGGGTGTATTTAGTTATTTCAGTTAAATACTTATTAAATGTTTCCTTATTATTAGGATTAGATATTTCTTTTTCGTTGGTGTTTATTTTTATCATATATTGTTTTATATACAAAGGTACTAAAAATAATCCACACCACCTAATATTTAACAATAATAAAAAAGGGCCATTTGGCCCCTTTTTATTTAACTACCAATTCTAACTCTCCTAATCTAGTTGTTATAGCTTTAACTACACCCTCATTAAGTTTATTATCAACATTGATAAGTGGTGTGATATCCTCTATTAGTTTTCTCATCCTTTTAAAATAAGGAATTGATTTGGCTTTGTAATATACTGGAAACATATTACGTTTAAATNNAATATGTTAGCTGTATCATTACCATAAGCTATAAAATCTCTTTCTGGCATTGCTAATCTTACATTCATCGTTACTTTGCCTTTACCCATTATGATTGTAGCAACATAAAGCTTTCCTTCATTATACAATGGAATTATTTTATAATAATTACCACCTTTAATTACATACACATGTTTAGAGGCTTTTTCCAAATAGTTTTCTATTTGTTTTTCTAATTCTTGTTTTGTTTTAGTTTTCATTTTACTTAAATTTATTTATTGTTATTTTATTTTTGTAATACTTGGACAAAATGTCCAAGCAACTGTCCATGTTAAAATAAACTTAAGGTGGATGTTTGTTCTTCTATTTCATATAGATATATTTTAAATTATTGTTATTTATTTTTGCGATGGTTCATACTTCGAAATATGTCGTCTATTATCAAGTTTAGTTTTATCTTGAACTGTCGTCACAGTAGTAACGGTATTACAACCGCATTCTCCAATAAATTTGCCCCACTAGCAACCATCATTTGTGGTTCATAAAGGAATCGAACCTCTTACGTTGAAATAATGATATCGTTATACCAACGCTTCTCTACCTAACTCTTCTTCGGATACTAATTGCAATCCTTCACCGAAGTCAAGTGAGAATGAACCTTGCCACCTATGTGGAACTCGAATCCACAACCGTTTATTTTAGAGATAAGTGCTCTAACCAATTGAGCTAATAGGCGTTTATATTTATACACATAATAATTCCTTTCCTAATAAAGGACATGAGCTTGTAAGTTTTCTTGATTGTTCGCTAGGTTCAAACGCCACAGCAGTTATTTCGTTGTTTATGTCAGGTTCACGAAATACAGTGTGTTTGATGCCAGTGAGGATAGCCTTCGTAATTAATTTAATTAATTCGGCTTCGTCAGCGACAGTTAAAAATGCTAAATAATTTGATGTAGTTTGCCATTCTTTGGCTTCAACTGGATATTGGTGTTGAAAGTCTATTGAGGCATGGGCTGATTGAACAGCCTGTACTGGTAGGGATAAGTCACGTCTGGTGACTACTCTGAGTTTTTCGTTAATCTATTTCATTTGTTTTGTTGTTTTATATAAATATATACTAATTGTTCAAAAAGTCAACTAATCTGAGCCCTAGTCGGACTTGAACCGACACCTAATGGATTTAGAGTCACATCGTGCTACCTTAACACTATAGGGCCATTATTTAACCTTACTCTTCACAATAGCTTCAATTGCTTGAATACCAGCATCAACAGATGTTACTTCATGTTGACCTTCAACCTTATTTTTACCAGCAAATATTGCATATTTTCCAGATGGTTCATTTTTTCCAGCTGTTTTCAAAAGAATACGAACATTGTAACCTTTGTGTTTACATACTGATTTTCCGAATGATTTTGGTTTCTTTAATGACATAATATTTGTTTGTTTTTATTTATAATATTCGTTATATTCTTTAAAAGCTATTTTAGCTGCATATTCAGCCAATTCATTGCTTTTTAAGCAAAGGGCCGATGGAACAGCCGTATCAGCATAGTTGTAATAAGTAGTACAATACGAACAACCACCTCTCATTGTGAAATAGTTATAATACTTGCGTTCATTTTGGTTTTCCCAATTTGGATACCAACCTTCATTCAAAGCTTTAATAATGGTTTTAAGTTTTTTATAAGCTATTTCATTTTTATTATCGCTTACTAAAAATAACAACTCTTGGTTAATATTTAAAACATCACAAGCATCTTCAAACGTTTTAATATCCTTATATGATTTAAACCTGCTTGTTTGTCTTGAAATTTCTTCGAGTTGACTTTGGGTGAAGGTGAGGGTTATTTTAACCCCGTTTACATCAATTTCCATATTTGTTTGTTTTATTTATAGTACAAAGGTACGAAACATTTTTGATATTACCAAATTATTTTGCAAATATTTTTCCAAGTCTTAATACTTTTTTATTGTTAGGATTAGAAATACCATTTTCACCAACCCTAAAATCACGCATTTTCCCCATATTTTTAATTTAGACTGTAAAAATAGTTTAATTAATATAATCCACCACAAATTTATTACCATTTGGCAATGGTTTCAAAAAACACCACACAACTGCACTTCCATTTGTTAAAGCACCAAATCCATTCTTTGCTCTAAATTCAAAACTTATTTCAATATAATTTGGTTGATTCTTTTCAGGGTGTGCTTTCAAATCACTTATAATAATTAAAATATCGGTTGAGTCTTTGTGTCTTTTATTTTCTTGCTCAATAGAATCTTTTTTATTTGTTGCAAATATTGTATTAAGTAAATTAACTTGTTCGAGTCTCCCCATTTGCATAGCCAAATCTTTTACAGTATCAAGTACTGTACTTGTTATCCTTTCATAAGAAGAAGGGTCTTTAACTCGTGTCGTTAAAAAACTTTCAGCATCATCTTGCATTTTTTGAACTGGACTTTTACACGCTAAAAATCCTGTAATCATAACTAGCATCATTAATTTTTTCATAGTTTATTGTTTTAATTTTCCCTACTCTTTAAAGGATTTTCGGGGTACTCCTTATTATTTTATAGTGTATATTTTACTGTAACTCCTTTACCACCAATACCAACACTAGCTCGTCCAAGCCATTTGTGTGAATCTATCATAATAACTCTACCAACCAGTTCTCCTAGTATACCAAAACAAATAACTCCAGCACCTATTTGATTCATTTCTATTGTTGTTGACATCATGGTTTTATAATTGTTATGAGTAACATTCTTAAAAGTACTTATTAATGCACCAGCACCAATTACTCCTAATCCAGCTAATGATATTTTTAAACCAGTTTTGTATTCACTATGTGATTTAGATAAATTATTTTTTAAAAAATTTAATTCATCTACCACATTTACAAATTTAACTACCTTATTAGTATCTGATAATTTTGTAATTTTAGTTGTATCTAATACTATTTTTTTTAACCTTCTTAGTTTTTTAAGTGTATCTACAGGTGTTCTTTGGGTAACCTGTACGCTTTGGGTAAATTTTGAGTGATAATTTACATTACCCAAATAATCAGATTTGTGCTTATGATTTTCTATATAAAAAATCTTTCTACCAGTAAGTCTTTCTATCTTACATAGTATTAGATATGGCTTACCATCTTTAAAAAACCCATCATATTGGGTTATGATGGTATCTTGAGCTTTTAAATTAACTAAAGATACCAGCAAGATTACAATAAATGATAATTTTTTCATATTATTTATTTAGGGTTGATACAAAGGTACTAAGAATATTTGACATAACCAAATTATTTTGCAAATATTTTTCCAAGTCTTAATACTTTTTCCTTGAATTGGTCAAAGGTACCATTATTTTCAATTATTATATCAGCGCATGATATATCAATATTAAAAGAATCAGCACTTTCAGCTGGAAGCCTTTTTGATGCATCTACCCATACAATCAAATCAAACAAACCCTGTTTCATACATTCATTTATTTCACTTATATCTCTCATTCCAACATAACAATCAGCCCTTTCTAGAATACCCTTGGCTAATCTAGCCTTGTCATCTTTATTATAATCACATATCATGTTATACCATTCAGCTCTATGATTCATTCTATCAATAAAACATTCTTCAGATGTTTTATAACCATACTTAACCTTAAGTTCATCATAGATAAAAATATCAGCTGCCGCTTGTGATGATGATATAAATTTCAAACCAAATTCATCTCTAAGAATTTCGGCTAACGTATCCTTTCCCATGCGAGCTGACCCAACTATACATAATTTTATATTTTTCATTTATATTTCCATTTATATTTTTTACATGTTGCCTTTTTGTAATTAATACACGCAAATTGTATTGCACCTCCAGTAACACCTACATAATCCCCAGCTAATTTTGCTGATTCAAACTCTCTAATTAATTTCCAATTTAAATCAAACATCATAACTATCCAGCATGAGTAATT
>PLXT01000087.1 GCA_003151535.1 Methanobacterium sp. | reverse complement strand
AAAATTTAAGAGACAGCCTCAAATTAAGATTTAAAAATTCCATATAAAATATTTATTCCCGACTCATACCCCCCTCTATACCCAATTTAATCTAATGTTCTTTTTATTCCAATTGAATAGAATTAACGCTTTTTTAATGTATAAGAGACATTTTTACTGTCTTCATGCAATTTTAGAGTTATACACTAATTTGTAAAATGAATAAATACGGCTGATATGGAGATATATAGTTTTACATGACTTTAGTTATTAAAAATACCAACAGAGTAAGCTTATCCATAATGAGTAATTTAAATAAGTGTTTAAGTGGCCTTAAATAATTAAAAGAGCTCTAAGGATGTCCTTTTTTAGAAAATAAACCAAAACGTTTATAAGTGATCATGAAATCATTAAGTGATAAGTTTGATTTATTCAAATAATATTTTTTTATTTGATGTATATCAAACAGGGAGGCGGTAAAATTAAGCGAAAATTACTTTTATCAGTGCTATTCATATGCGGATTCGCACTGGTTTTAAATATGAATTTTAGTAGTGCAGCAACAGTCAATCAAACAAATAATACTGTAAATTCTGTATCTACACCAAACACTGGAAATCTAACAGTTGCAAGTACAATAAAAGCTACTGCAAATATAACAGTTAAAGCTGCAGTTGCCAACACAACAATAAAAACAACAACAGTTACACAAACCACTGCAAAAACAGCAGTAAAAGCAACAGCTGCTACTGCACCATTAGTAGATGGTTTAACAATAGTTCAAGTTAAGGACGGTCTTACAAGAGCTCAGAACTTTGTTGTTGCAAACGGTCGACTACCTAATTATGTGAGTTACGGATCTAAACACATTCCTATAGCTCAATTTCAGGCAATTTTGAAAGCTGAAGGCTTAAAAATGACTGGAAATGCAAATAGACCAATTTATATTACAAGTGATAATATACACAACTCAGCAACGGATAATGCTAGAATCAACAGTATTATTAATGGTTTAAGAACATTAGGTTTAACAGCATATAATATGGGTTTAGGTCCGAACAAACATGATACGGTGCTTACATCTGGAAAATTACCTAGTAATGCTGTAATAGTAGACATATATGGTGGTGTTGATGCCGGACTAATTAAAGAAATGGGTTCTGCATGGTATAAAGGTTTGAAAGGTGCTCGAACTGTATTTTCAGTCTTCTGGCCACCATCAGCAGATATAACTGGTTTAGCATTTTTACCAAGAGCACATGATGATAACTACGATCCATCATCATTCACAGGATTAGCTAATCCAGCCCACTACTTGTTAGAAAACGGTTACAATTACATCCACTCTGGAAGTATACTTAGCATTATAAACGCTATATTCTACCAAGCTAAAATTTAACGGGAAAAATACACGAAGATTAAGAATAAGCGATCTTAATTTTCTCAATAATTTTTTTTATTTTAAAATTATTAATCATGTTCCACAATAATCATGGAATTATTATCCAAAAATAGTCAAGGAATAGAGGTAAACTTTTGAAACAATTTTATCTAATTATTATAAGTTTATCATTAATTGTATTGGTAATATTAGCGATAGGGCCTAATAACATTGTAAATTCCTTTAAAACTGCAAGTTTAGAATGGATCATCGTGGCATTGTTTATCCATCTTCTTTCTGTTGGTGTTAAATCTATTAGATGGGGATTTATCATTAATAAACCATTTGAATTTAAAAATAATTACATTGTTAAGACAATTGGACTCTTCGCTGGGAATTTCTCTCCATTGCGAACAGCAGGTGAAGTAATGAATGCGCTTGCTGGTAAAAAACTAAATAAAATAACTTTACACGAAGGATTATCTGCAGGATTAACAGAAAGATTCTTCGATCTATTCATTGTAGGTATATTACTACTTTTATCGGCAATATTAATTGAAAAAATTAGATATTTAGCTATTTTAGGTGCTTCATTATCATTAATAGGTGTTTTAATAATCTATTTTATTAATTGGAAAGAAGATGCGAGCATCAAAATATATAAAAAGATCCATAGTTACCTATCAAAACTCCATATTAACGAGGACATACTCGAAAATATTTATTTAAAGTTCACTGAAGGGTTAAAAGGTATGACTGGATATACCAATGCGTTCACATCAAGTATAAACTTGAGCTATGTAAGTGTTTTAGCTATGATTTCTTGGCTTCTAGAGTGTTTAAGACTTTATGTGGTACTCTACGCGTTTAATGTGGAAATAAACTTTGTATCAGTCATAATAATCCTACTCCTAGCAGATATCATAAGCATAGTCTCTTTACTTCCAGGAGGAATAGGATCATTTGAATTATCTCTCACGGGACTTTTTATTATTTTTGGAGTTCCCGGAGCTTTAGCAGGAAGTATAGCTATTACAGATAGATTAGTTTCATTTTGGGCAGTAAGTATACTAGGTATAATCTTCAGTTCATATTATGCAAAAGGAATACTCGAAGAAATGAAAAATCTGACCCTAGACCTCGGTATTCTAAAGAAAAAATAACCTATTCTAACCCATATCATAAATATTTGTATTAATCACATCACCAAACATTCATTGGTGGGGTTGTTGCATATACATACATGGCTTCTCCAGTGAAAACTAGTAATAATACAAGTGTAATTTCCAATAGTAGTAATGTTACCGCAACCACATCCAATAAAACTGCCAATATTAAAATAGTGGCAAGCCAAAGTGGACCTGCAAGTGCTGTTCAAGGAGATAATGTAACAATTAAATACAGTGTATCTAACACTGGCGGACAGATTGTATATGATGTCAAAGCAACAAGCCAAGATTTTGATACAACAATTGGAACTTTAAAACCCGGAGAAACTAAAAATTTCCAATACACATTACATATCCCTACAGATAAAGAGGTTCAAGAAGATTTTGGTTCAAATGCCACTGTTTCTAACCCATTCTTCATAGGTGGGTTCGGAGTGAGTTATACTGATTCGAGTGGATCAACACCCACCATAAATGCAAATTCCATAGAAATAAAACTCTAATAAACTAGGGATTTATTTTTTTTATTTTTTTATTCATTTATCAGTTTCTAATATTGTTTCAATTTCCTTTTCAGGTATACTGTTTTGATTTTCTTTTTTATAAGCAACTACAGCAGCATAGGTAACTCCCAAGACAAGGGGCCCAATTATAAAACCAACAAGACCAAATACAAGGGGCCCACATAAAAATCCTAAAAGGAATATCAAAGGATGGATATCTGCATACTTCCCTGCTATTTTTGGTCTAATGTACACATCCAACAAACTGAGTATAGCACCCAATAACATGACTTCTACAGCACGTAAGTAATTTCCAACGATGAGATCGTAGATTGCAAGACCAACAATAGTTGGCCAGTGCCCAACAATTGGCATTAGCTGGAAGAAACCAGTTAAAGTCCCAAGAAATAATGCATATGGATATCCTAACAAAGCAAATCCCACACCCGCCACTATCCCGGTAATAGTTGCAGTTACAAAGTGTCCAAAGAAGATACTCTTTAAAACCTTGTCAGTTTCATTTATTAATGTTGTAAAATATTGTTTACGGCTGTCCGGCACTATGTAATCTAAATATTCCCATATTCTTTCCCCATCCCTAGCAAAGTAAAATGTCGAAGCAAAAAAGATAAATAACTGGAGTAAAACCATCGGAATTGATTTTAAAAGCCCTAAAAGATATTCAGTGACGCTTGTCAAAATATCTGCTACACCTTGGTTAATGGAATTAAAAACAGATGATACTATTGGAGATGAAGTTTCTGTAGGGAAATAATGTTGAATTGGGGGAAAATTTTGTATGGTACTGCTGTTGATACTACTTAAGTTAAGGCTTTTAATAAACTCAATAAATGCAGGGGCTGAAGCAACAATGGTGTTAATAAACAGGATTAAAATTGCAATTAAGGGAATAATAACAATTATCATTCCCAAAAATATGGTCACGGATTTGAATTTTAGATAAGGTTCCATTCTACTAGAAATAGGTCGGATAGCATATGCAAATATCGCACCTAAAATTATCATACTGAGCATTGGAGTCAATACAAAGGCGGAAAGGACAACAAGAATTAAGATTACAAAAATTGCAGATGTTACAGTACTTTTAAGATTATCGATCATTTTTTCACTCTTACTTGGAATAAAACTCGGCACTTGTTATAATCACTTTAAATACTGTTTCAATCTGTTGAAGAATATAAATTGATATTATGGATCATTGTTAATTTCTAATTTAAATCATATTTTATGCTTCTGCCCGGATGAATCACGTTTATATTTACCAAATTCAGTGATCATTCTAAGTTCATCCTGCCAAAAAACAGGCCCTTCAACACATACTCTCCATCCCTGATCATCAACACAACACTGTCCACATAAACCCATACCACACTTCATATATCTTTCAAGTGAGAATTGTGAAGAAATTTTGTACTTTTCTACCATTTCAAAGAGTTTTTTCATCATTATCTCGGGACCACAGCTAACAACCATATCGTACTCCTCTTCCGAGAGTGATTTTTCTGCCAAATCAGTACCATAACCGCAGAAACCATGTGTACCATCATCAGTACAAGTTAAAAGTTTAGCACCAGATCTATTAATTCTATTGCTAAACAAAAGTTCATCCCTGGTGCTTGCAGCACTCACAATATGAACTTCAATACCCTTTTTTGTGGCTTCCTCAGAATATGCGACAATAGGAGCCATACCAATGCCACCACCGACTGCAAGAACTTTTGAACCGCCTATGTGGAAACCTCTACCATAAGGACCTCTTAAACCTAATTTATCTCCTTTTTGTAGTTTATGAATTTGTTCGGTAAATATACCAACATTTCTTATTGAAATTCCTATTTCATTCTTTACATGATCGATCAATGAGAGTGACATTGGCTTTTCATCTTCAAAGTTCCATACCATCATAAATTGACCTGGGGTTTCATTTTCTATTTCCCAATCAAATATAAATGTTTTAACTGTGGGTGATTCATCTTCAATTCTTTTAATTTCTACTACTTTAGGAACTTGCATAAATATCAACCTGGTTAACAATATCTCAATTAATTTTTAAATTATTTATGGGCAATTCCTACCATCTCATTAACTGAACCATAGCCCTTATCATTCATAAATCTTTCAAGTCCAGTTAATATCTTCCCAAATATATCCATTCCATCGTACATTATGGAAGTGCCTATTTGCACGCAACTAGCACCAGCATATAAAAATTCAATAACATCTTCGTAATTTCTGATACCACCTACTCCAATGAGTGGAATTTTAACAGAATCAAAAACCTCAAAAATACATTTGATTGCAATGGGTTTTACAGCAGGCCCTGATAACCCTCCAAACTTGTTATTTAAAATGGGATTACCAGTTTCTATATCAATTCTCATTCCAGGTCCTAGGGAATTTATCATTGTCAAGGCATCTGCTCCAGCATCCTCAGCATATCTGGCTACTTCGACTATATCCGTAACATTTGGAGTTAATTTGACAAAAACTGGAATCTTCACACTTTTTTTAACAGATCGTACTATCTCCCCTGTTAATTCTGGATCTTGACCAATAGCAGATCCACATCCTCCCATGGCATGGGGGCATGATACATTGAGTTCTAGTGCATCAACTAAATTTTCGACTCTTGTTGCTATTTCTGAGAACTCTTCTGGATTAGCACCATAAATGGAAGCTATAGCTGGAACTGATTTATTCAACATTTCAAGCTCGTTTTTGAAATTCTCAACACCCGGATTTGAGAGACCAATTGCATTGATGACTCCCCCAGTTACTTCTACAGTGGTTGGGTTTGCATAGCCTTTGTTAGGATTCAAACCAAATGATTTGGTTACTACAGCCCCGGCACCACTCCTACCAGCCCAATTAAGAGATGAGGCCGTGCTTCCCAATATTCCTGCAGCCAACATCGTAGGATTTCTCATTTTAATGCCACATAGTTCGATTTCCAGTATAGTCACCCCGTGAACGAAAGTTTAAATCTTGAATATACACATTAAATTTATGAAGTGTTATATTACATGTTCCTTTGCAGGATTCATATCCCTTGATGAAAATTGTACACTCTTAGATTATGAACTTTTCCCAAGGGACAAACAAAGGGAAAGACTTGCAAAGATGAGTGCAGGTGCCCTGACTAAAGAAGAAGAATCAATACTTAAAAGAATGGTAAAAAAATATGATTCAATAGTAATAGAAACCACAATTCCCCATTCAAGGTATAAAAATCTTAAAGATAGTGTTAAATTTAAATATGAAACTCCTAACATTGCAGGAGAATATTTGAGGTCCAATATGGAGGAGTCACTAAAGAAAATAGGCTTCTTAAAACCAGATGATGATTTAAAATCGATCATCCATGAACTTTCAATAGATGTGACTAATGATAGGCTTAGAGAAGCGTCACAATCCGAAGATATGTTTCTTATACAAGCCATTAACTCAATAGAAGAACTTGATGATGCCAGTGGTAAGATGGTTGAAAGGTTGAGAGAATGGTATGCAATACATTTTCCAGAGTTGGACGTAATAAAAAATCATGACCGATACGTTGAAATGGTAGCTGATTTTGGAAATAGAGATTCAATTGTCAATTCGGGATTATTAGATACTGAAAAAGATTCAAGAATTAAAAATGTCAACAGTGTTGGTGCACCAATATCAGAACCAGATCTACAGATGGTTATGGAATTTGCTGGATCAATTAAGTCGTTACTAAAGACTAAAAAATCAATTAACTCTTACGTTGACAATCGAATGGGAGAAATAGCTCCTAATCTTAAGGATCTGGCAGGTTCATCCCTAGGTGCTAAACTTATAGCCCATGTTGGCAGTATAGAAAGGCTTTCAAAAATGCCATCCGGTACAGTACAAGTTTTAGGAGCTGAAAAAGCACTTTTCAGACATCTGAAAACTGGTGAGAGACCTCCGAAACATGGCTTAATATTCCAACATCCCGAAGTCAGAGGTGCTAAATGGTGGCTCAGGGGAAAAATTGCAAGAACTCTTGCATCAAAAATATCATTAGCAGTGCGTAAAGATGTTTACTCAGGAGAATATGATCCCACTATAGCAGAAAGCTTCGAAAAAAGAGTTGAAGAGATTAAAAAAACCCATCCGTTCCCAAAAAGAAGTACTAAACCAAAAAAAATGGATGATAAAGAAACTCGAAAGAAAAAGAAGAAAGATAAATATAAGAAGAACATTAGGGACTATATTTAAAAATTCTTCAATAAATTTTTGATCAAATAGAAAAAATGAGTATTATATGAAAGGTAGATGTAGAGCAATATATCAACATATCTCCATTGAAAACACAACTATATCCTCTACATATTATGGATCAAAATTACAAGAATAACTGGAACTAGTATCCATTATATCCATTGATATTTTAATTATTCTTATAGTTTTTTTCAATTGAGTTATTGATAATAATTCTTGTAAAATTTATGGTTAACTCAAATTAACTGTAGAAATAGAAATTAGTTTAGAATATCTAGAAAATTAATGGGATATAATCCATTCATAAATTGGAATA
This sequence comes from Methanobacterium sp., assembly GCA_003151535.1. GTDB lineage: Archaea > Methanobacteriota > Methanobacteria > Methanobacteriales > Methanobacteriaceae > Methanobacterium_B. The sequence goes on along the minus strand of PLXT01000087.1, from coordinate 24,410 downwards.
ATAATTGTAAAATATTAAATTTCTTTCGAGAGGAAATAAAATGGAAAAATTAGAGAAATTAAATGGCGTTTATTTTGTTGAAGACCATATCGCAACTGAAAATCTAAATCCCGGCACTAAGGTCTATGGCGAAAAATTAGTTGAATTTGAGGGTAAAGAGTACAGAATCTGGGAACAAAGACGTTCAAAACTTGGAGCAGCAATAATGAATGGGATGAACCTGTTTCCATTTGAAGAAAATTCAAAGGTGCTCTACCTAGGAGCATCATCAGGAACTACTCCATCCCACATTTCGGACATAACAACTGAAGGTATGATATGGTGCGTGGAGTTTTCGCCACGTATGATGAGGAGTCTTGTCGAACTCTCTAGATCTAGAAAAAATATGATTCCAATACTTGATGATGCAACCAAACCACTAAACTACTTACACCTACTTGAAAAGGTGGATATTATTTACTCTGATGTGGCACAACCAAAACAATCGGAACTTTTCATGGATAACATGCGCCTTTACTTAAAGCCAAATGGTATTGGAATTATAATGATAAAAGCAAGAAGTATTGATGTTACAAAAAGTCCAAAAAAGATATTCAAAGAAGAAGAATCTAAACTGAAAACTGGTGGCCTCAGAGTCCTTGAAAAAATCAATCTTGAACCTTATGAAAAGGATCATATGGCCATGATATGTGAATTAGCATTTTAAGTGTTAAAATAGAATTTGAATATATTCTGTTGTAATATTTAAAATCATGAACTTAATTTACTTTTTTAAGATTTAATTCATTTGGAATTTATTAATGGGATAATCATATTTTATTAATATTTTCTACAATCTTTGTTATTATCTTTTGACCAATTTCTGTTTTAGAAGTTAACGGTACCGTGAATGTATTACCATCGACTATTATTACTTGATTTTTATCGGAACCAAATCCTGCACCTTCAACTGACACATCATTTGCAACTATAAAGTTTGCTCCAGATGTTCTAATTCTCTCATGGGCTAAGGAGATAAGTTTCTCTTCTGAAACATTATATTCTGCTTTGAAACCAACTAAAAATATGTCGGGGTTTATCTGTTTAACTGAATTCAATATTTTAGGTAAAGGTTTTAGTTGAAGTGTCAAATATTCTCCAGAAGAAATTTTATCTGATTTCTTGTTTAATGATCTTTCTACTGTAAAATCGGATACCGCTGCAGCCGATATAAATACATCATTTTCAGGAAGCAGCTTTTTAAGCTCATCCTCCATTTGTTCTGTAGATTCAACACTGATATTTTCAATAATTTTAGGAATTGTTACATCCATCCTTCCTGTGATCATCGTAACATCTGCACCTTGAATAAATGCTTCTCGAGCTATTTCAAGACCCATTTTTCCAGAACTTCGATTTGTTATGCCTCTAACAGCATCAATTTCTTCATAAGTACCGCCAGCACTTACAAGAATTTTTTTCCCTTTTAATTGTCCTTCGGAAGTTTCCCTCAAACTTTGAAGAGTTATATCATGTATGCTTGGAAATTTAGCCTTTCCTTCTTCCATTTTAGGATTTAAAAATATGATTCCATCATCTTTTACCTTTTGAATGTTTCCAGAAATTGATTTGTACATGGAATCATGCATCGATGGTACAAAAATAATAGGTGTTGAATGTCCATATGCCGTTATTAGAAGTGTGCTTATCGGGTTGTCAGCAATTTTATGTGCAAATTTACTTATTAAATTAGCTGTAGCTGGTGCAACTAATATNNGTTGCAAACTCCATACTATTGGGATGTATTATATTGCAAGCATCATCACTCATAAAACATTTCACATTCGCTCCATGTCTTCTAAGTTCTCTTGCAAGTTTTACAGATTCAACTGCTGCTATACTACCAGTTACACATAGCACTATTTCCATAGAAATTCCCCACTCAGTTCCTATCAACTACTACAACGGTTTCTTCTCCGGTGAGCATTTTTATTATATCGTTGAGTGTGTCGAGTCTTCCTGGAAGCTTTCTAGAATCTTCCATCATGACTCGGATCTTGTACTTCTCTTCTCCGTCGGTTCCGTAGACTATATTAATACCAGATACCCTTGCAGGAGCTAGAATATCTCTAGAAACAGCACGTAGATCTGAATCTTCACCAACAACTCTAATCTTTTTCCCGACAGTTCTTGAGAGTTCCCTAACGATTTTCCCACTTTTACCTATGAGTTTTCCTACTTGGTCCTTCTCTGTAACTATTATAACAATATCTCCAACTTCGATGGTCTTTTTAAATCCCAATTTACCTTCACCGAGTTTGAAGAGTACCTTTGCAATGTCCAAGTCTATTTGTGTTATCTCACCACTTTCAAGTTTGTTTTCACAACCCTGGCATAATATTCCACTTTTTAAACAGACATCGCATATTGGCAATACCATTTACATTCCTCCTTTATAGTTATTTGATGATCAAAATGATTATAATACTTAAATTATACTCAGAACTTAATATTATGAACCTTTCATGGGGAGTTATCCTTGAAAAATTTTAATTTAATTAGAAGGATATTAGAACCTATTTCAAATTCATTGAAGTTATTGAAATTCTTCATTTTATACATCATTCAATACAGATGATGCAACTAAAATAAAAGCAGATATTATTGACTCTTTTCAAGGCTCTTTATCTGTATTATAAAGATAGTACTTTTAACAGATATAATTGTATTGAAGTTACTAATATATAATTTTGCATTGGATAGATTTTATTTAAATTTTTAAGTTATCATTAATCAGATAATATCTTTGAAAAAAAATAAAAAAAATTATTTACTGTACCTTGAAACTGTTTAATATAAGGTTGAAGTTTGATGTTTGATTTCCAAAATCAGTTACTTGGGCTGCTGAGAGTATAACATAGATGCTGCCGCTTTCATTCAACCATACCGCACTGTATTGTATAGGATTTACAGTCGTATTGGTTTCATAGATGTTCTCACGTGCGTTCACCCCATTCACAGTAATATTACCATCAGATATCCTCTGATAATTGGTATTATTGAAAAATGTAGCGTAATTTGAAGTGTATACTGTATTAATATCAGATCCGGCCGGTACGTCGGGTTTTTGGATTACAACTAGAGTTGTTGGAGTTCCATTTTGAACTGAATTGGGATCTGCTACTGCAGCAACAGCATTTGGAGATGTTGCATTTACAATTTCCCAAGAGCCAGGGTAAGTAAAGGAAATGTTGTTTTGAGCATATGTTTTAGTTGTGTTAGATTGTTTATTGTCTGAGACACATCCAGATGCAAAAACCACAGAACATGCTAATAATATTACTAGAACCATATATTTTCTCAATTTTTCACCTTTAACAAATTAGAAATGAAATATAAATTCATGATCCTAAATTATAATCATTAAGTACTATTGGGTTTTGTTTGATTTATTACCAGTTGTGGTTGTAGAAGGGATTGTTGTAACGGTCTTTTTTGTTGTAGGTGTTGTTATTACCGCTGTTTTCGTTAAAGGGACATTGGTCTGGTTAACTGTTTGGTTAACAGTTGTATTGTTCACCGTAGGAAATGCACTCGCATTAACATTTATTGTAGATCCAGAAGAATTATTTCCAGGTATGCTCATTACATAGACACCATATCCAGTGCCAACGAAAAACGCCAGGACAACAAAAATTAATAATGATATCTTTCCCTTTGATAATCTTGAACTTTCAGTTTTGTTGACTGGAACTTCAGGAGGATTCGTAACATATTTCTGTATGAGGGCATCCTTCTCTACATTATCCTCATCTTCTTTTTTCTTATCGGACAAATATTCTTGTGATTTTTCTGTGACTTCTTTGCCCTGAAGCTTTTGAACACGTTCAGCAGCCAAAACAGTGCCTAACTTATCATCTAAAACTCTTTTTTTAAGATTATACTGTCTTTTAGAAATTTTACCTTCTGTAAATTGTGATTCAAGTCTTTTTAAATTATTTAATAATCTATCTTTATCTGAAATTATCTAAATCCTCTCCTTCTGTAGGATATGATCCTAATACTTTTATATATCCTAAGTTGGATCTTATATTATTTAAAATGTTCCCGATATTTTTATCAGCCCTATGACCCTCAAAATCTACAAAAAAGATGTAGCTACCTAGTTTTTCCTTTGAAGGTCTTGACTCTATTTTTGTTAAATTGATATTATTGTCTGCAAACACTTCCAAAATTTTATATAGACGTCCAGGTTTATCATCCATAATTGAGAAAACTATGGATGTTTTATCTTTACCCGTTGGTTCATGGTCAGTCTTATCAATTACAACAAATCTTGTAACGTTATTTTTGTAGTCTTGGATGTTTGAAGCGGCAATTTTGAGTCCATAGATCTCTCCTGCTCTCTTAGTTCCTATTGCAGCAGAGTTTTTTTTCCCTTTTACCATCTCAGCAGCAGCAGAAGTGCTAGATGTTGAATTTACAACTACCCCCAGTTTCTCTGTAAACTTTCTGCACTGTGAAAGTGCTTGGATATGTGAATAAACAAATTTAATATCTCCAACATTAGCATCAGGATTAATTAGGAGGTTGTGACTTATGGGTATTATAATCTCCCTTTTTATCTTTAAATCATGATCATGAACAAGAAGATCAAGTGTAACTCCAACAGGACCCTCAATTGAATTTTCAATAGGAACAACACCAATATTTATTTCACCCTTTTCAACTGCATCAAGTACTTCAAGAATAGAATCAAATGGAATAAGATCATCGCCTATTGTTGAAGCAGCTTCCTCAGTAAAGGTTCCTGATGGGCCGAAGAACCCAATCTTGCCAGTATAATCATGAAACTGTTCATTATCAAATACATTCTTTTTATTGGGATATTCTAAAGATTCTTCCATTTTTTCACATTTTTTAGCGATAATTTTGCCAGTATTGTTTGTCAGTACAGCCCACCCCTGAGAAAATTTGAAACTCTATCAGTTGTAGATTGATGCACTCTTCTTATAATTGCTTTTCCCTCTTCAAATGAATGGACAGTAGCAACTACACCAAGATCTCTGAGATGGCGGACAAAATTCTCTGCTTCCTTCAAATCATCCACATGGATCACTATATCTTCAGATGCAGGATTTTCTTCTGCAATATCTTTTATTGTATTTATCACAGGGTATATTATAGATTCTCCTAATTTATGGGCTCTATTTTTGATCTCATCTTCAGTTTCATTGAGTTCATAAGCCTGAAATCCTTCACGTATAACTCTGCTGAAGAAAAATGACCTTCCAAAATCAAATGGATATGTAAATGCATATTCTAATTCTCCATTGTAGGCTGAGAAGATGTATACTTAATAGGTTCTATTTCCATTTTCGGATCCTTAATTACTACGCCTTCCCTATCATCCTTCCCAAGCTGGAGTACCAATTCAAAAATTCTTTCTGGTGCTTCATCAATTTTTAGAATTCCAAAAAAAATTCACTCTCGGAAGACTGTATGAATCAAGGAGTTGCACCTTTTCTTGTACAGACAATGCTTTATTTGAACCCTTCTCCCTGAGATCGAATATTCTAAATCCTAACTTTCCTATTTCTCTGTAATGATGAGTAACATATGGATTTTCTGAACCAACCATCTCTCCACAGATAACTAGTTCTGGATGATCTATAAAAAATGCAGACATATCCATAATTTCGGGGGCCTTTTTAGTGGTATATGGACAGACAAACCCACCCCTTGTAAAAGCTACGATTTTATTATTTATTAAAGCTATTCTAACATTATAGCCGTTCATTTTCTCCTCAACTGCCACTTCCTTGTTGAAGTGTATTTCAAGAGAAGGATAAAGCATTAATGTCCTTCTAATCTTTAGAAAACCTCTTATTATTTCAATTTTGTCTCCAAAACATATCATAGAACCTGCTTCAACCTTTCCAACTGATTTTCTAAATTGGAGACCTTTTATTCCATGATTGTTGTAGAATTTGATGTTACCATTTTTGAACGATCTTTCAAGTTTGTAAGGTTCAACATCAACTAATTTTGGAAGTTCTTCAGAAATAAAGTACGGCATTGGAGTTTCATAACTGTAGTTACATAATAAGCAATTAAAAAAAAAGGTTTTATGGGAATTGGTTTTTCCCACCCGTGTTTGCATTGATGACTTACATTTTGGAACATTCTATTTGAGGTTGAATTCAACTTACCTCCTCAAGTTCTACAACAAAGTTCATTAAATCCGTTTTAGTAATAATTCCTGCGAGAGTACCATCAACTTCTACTGGCATACCACTGAAACGATTTTCAAGCATAAATGTGGCGGCATCATCGAGTGTAGAGGTACTATCTATGGTTTTAACGTTTTGAGTCATAACATCTTCGACTAAAAGATTTCTTATTCTTGCAGTTTTGTATTTGTCAGGTACAACCTTCTTAAATGATATCATGGCCATGGCAACGTCCTTGGCTGTTAATATACCTTCCAAAATATCTTCTTCTACAACTGGAAGTCTTCCGATTTCCTTGTCTATTAAACATCTTCTTGCATGCACAAGTCTGTCACTTGGACTAACTGTTATAAGATCTGAATTCATTCTTTCAGATATGCTGGTAGAGTTAAAAGGTTTTCCATGACATATTTCAAGGAAATCTGTTTTTGTTAGCATTCCAACTATTTCACAGTCGTTTACAACAGGCATTCCACCAATTTTATTTTCCAGCATGATTTTAGCTGCTTTTCCAATGTTTTCTGTTTTCCGAACAACAACAGGGTCTTGTTTCATAACAGTGGACACATGGAAATGTGACGGAGGTAAATTTCCATATTTGGATGACCCTAATTTTATGGATATGTCCTTTTCAGTTACAATTCCAACCAATTCTCGGATATTGCCACTATTCATATTAACAACTGGAAGTCTGGAGATTTTATGTTTTTTCATCAGTTTTAGGGCATCCTGGATGTTCTGATCTTTATCCACATGAACTATTTCCTCTTTCATTATGTCTTTAACGTGCATTTTCATCCCCCTAAAAGTTAAGATGCAGTAATTAATACTGCACATGATCTGTTACGTCTACTGTATACCCCTTATAAGATCGGTTTTTGTAATTACTCCCACAAGTATATCACCATCAACAACTGGTAAACCACTAATATTATTTTCAACCATTTTATCAGCGGCAATAGCTGCGTCTTCATCTCCAGAAATTTTTATGAGATGATTTCGCATTATGTCCCCTGCTGTCATCATTGAAACTTCCCTAACATTTCTTTTGGGTTTACCTTCAGTGTTCCTAATGAAGTATATCTTTTCTACATTAACTCCAGTTTCAGGATCTTCTACTTGGGCAAATGAAATATTTTCGTGTGTAATCATACCCACAGGTTCGTTGTCACGAATAACAACAATTTTTCCGATTTTATCTTTTTCCATTAGATTTATAACATGTGCGATACTGTGGTTCTCGTTCACTGTGATTACATCGCTTGTCATTAAATCAGAAACTTTCCATTTACCCTTTAACCTATCAGTATATACTTTCATCAAATCCGTTTTTGTAATTATCCCTGCTATGCCGTCTTCGTCTACAATTGGGATTGAACCAATATTATGTTTTATAAGAAGTTCGATTGCTGTGTGTATCTCATCATTGGGACCAGCTGTGATGGGTTCTGTACTCATAATCCTTCTAATGGATATTTTATCAATTGGCCTACTTTTCCATTTTGGACCAGTACCCTTTAGTTTACGTGTTAGATCCTTTTCAGTGACCATACCAACTGGTTTTCCTTTTCCATCAACAACTACGACCCTGCTAATCCCATGTGTAAGCATCAGGTTCCTAGCATGAGCTACCTGCTCATTTTCCTGAACCACAAATACTTCAGGGTTCATTACTTCTCTAATTTCCATCATTCAATCACCTCTATCCTTGTAGCTATAATAACAATAACGTTTAGTTGACCAATAAAGGTATACTTGTTATAGTTTACTTACAGCCTTCAGGATATCTCTTTCAGTTATTATACCCTCTAAATCTCCATTGTGGACTACTGGCAATCCTCCAATCCCCTCAATTTCCATTGAGTTACAAAGGTCTCCAAGTCTTGTATTGGCCGTAGTGGCAACAACAGTCTTTTCCATTATTTCGGTTATTGTTGTGTTTAAAACATCCTCTGCATTGTTAGAGACCATTTTATCGAATACACTATTTTTACCAAGGAATTCTAGAATATCTGTAGAGGTTACAATACCCATAATCTTATCTTTCTCAGGATGTGGTGTCTTACGTTCCTCTCCAACTACAGGAATCCTTCGTAATTTGTTTCTTACCATTATTTTTGAGGCTCCTTCTATCCGAGTTCCGGGTGTTGTTGATATGACTTTTTCAGTCATGTAATCTTCAACCAACTCATCTGTAAGAACTCCCGATAGCAACATAACAAAGTCCCTTTCTGACACAATTCCAACCATTTTATGGTCAGCATCTACAACTGGTAAAGCTCCAACATCTTCTTTCCTCATTTTATTTATAGCATCTTTAATTGAATTTTTATGGCTTAAAACCTCCACTTCCCTCGTCATTATCTCTTTTACAGACTCATTAACCGCACCAAGGAAGTTACCAGGATATTTTTCCTCTAATATTTTATACTTGTCGCCTCCCCCAAGGAAGTCTAGGATGTCCATAGAAGTTACTATTCCAAGTATTTGTCCAGTCCCAGGGTTGGTTATTGGTAGCCTTCTGAATTTGTTTTTAACCATTGTTTCAGCGGCTTCTTTTATAGTGGCAGTCTGCGGAGCTGTGACCACTGTTTTTTTGGCGATGCTCATAATATCGCCTTCGTGTTCTGAAGTATGGGATTCAAATTCTAATGGTCCTCTATCTCTAGATCTTACTAAATTTATAGTTTCTTTTCTTTTCATCACTACACCTCTGAAAGATGAAGTTCAACACCTAGTTCCATCATTTTTTGGATTCAAGTTAAAATTACAAACCCAGAGGCAAATTCCTATTAAATCTACTGGTTTCCCAAAAAATGATACATTATCCGATTTTATAACAGATAACCTAACTAACAAAGTAAAAACTAATCTAAAAATTCTATAAATAGGTTTAACTAAAATAAGTTTGAATTTCATGGCCAGTTTGAAGATCAATTTAGATACGATCCTAAAATATCTTCTCTTGCAACTATACCAATTATATTGGCTTCTCTTGCTCGGTGGGGTTCCTTTTTAATGTAAACTGGTTTCTCTACTACTGGTAGTCTTCCGATATCATTCTCAATCATTAACTCAGCAGCTTCTTTAATGCTTGTTTCAGCTGTGACCACTAGCGGTGGGGTCACCATGATCTTTTCAACCTTTATTGATCTATCAATATTATCGAGACCGGTTCTTACATGTCCTGACTTTATAATATCCTTACGAGTAATCATCCCAATGATCTTATTTTTTTTCAAAACTGGAAGTCCTGAAAATCCTGTTTCATCCATTAGTGACCACACTTTAGAGATATGATCATCGTAATTGGCTTTTATTACATTTTTAGTGAATATTGAGGATAAATCTGAATTTTTTGGATTTGAGCCATTATTCAAAAAATTTTTTAGAATATCACCCATACTCAAAATGCCTACAAGATGCATATTTTCAGATGATTCAACTACAGGTACTTGGATAGTATCTGATTTTATTAATTTATTAGCTACCTCTTCAATATCCATTTCAGGGGTTGCTAAAACATTTGGACGTTCCATTATTACCCTTGCTTCTAAATTGGATTTGGTTGAGGAAAGAAACATTATATCTCCACGGGTTATAATTCCTTCTAAACGGTTTTTTGATAAAACAGGAATTGAACGGAACCATCCACCCCTAAATATTGATCTAACCTTAGTTAATTGAGTATCAACATTTACTGTAACAGGATCAGATGTCATTATCTCTTCCACATTATTCAAGTTACTCATCCTCCAGATCTTCTTTACACTCATCGCATAAAAATTTTCCATCGAATACATCAAGATATTCTACATAATTTCCACAAAGCTCACAAGTACCGGGAACAGATTTTTCCAGGTCTGAATAATCTTTCTGATTTTCCATTCTCGCATTTTCAACGAGTAACTCGGTGAGTTCGGGTGAAACCATTAACACATCTGTTGAAGTTAATATTCCAACTAAATTTCCATTATTTACAACAGGAAGTCGTCTTATATCATTTTTGGCCATCAACCTTGCAGCTTGGTTCAATTCACTGCCCGGGTCTATCGTTATGAGGTTTTTGGTCATAATCTGGCCGATGGTTATATCACTGGCCAATATGTTCTTTGAAACAACTTTTTCAATGATGTCACTTTCAGTAATTAATCCCTCAGCTAGTGTTTCATTAACAATTATCAGACTTCCAATCTTAAATCTCGACATTAAAACAGCTGCACCAGCAATAGTAGTTTTGGGATCTGCTGTGATGACACTGGATGTCATGGCGTCATGGACTGTCACTTTTGTATCAATTTCCATTATAAAACCTCCTAACGTATATTTAGAAGTTTATGAACCTGTGGTATGGTTAATACATCCATATGTTTTCCTGCTTCTTCTGATATTTCAAACAACTTATGAGTCCCATCTACCCAAAGATCAAGAGGACTTACCGGTTGAATTACCATTGAGAGCTTTGAGGTATTTTGAACCTCATCTGCTATCTTTGAAGCAATAAAACCAATCATATCCACTTTTGTTCCGGGCATCACAACCACTTTACAGTATGTATTTATCTCTTTATCGCTTAATAGTTTTATGGATTCAAGCTCTAAATCAATGAGATCATTCCAATTTTTAGAGGCCTCATGTTCTGGTAATTTTATATCCAGGGAAACATAATCTAAGAAATCAGAAATTTTTTGTAATTCATCAGGTAATGACCCGTTTGTTTCTAATAACGATTTGAATTCATATTTTTCGAGGAAATTTTTGATAAAATCCGCATGTAACAATGGTTCGCCGCCCGTAAAAGAAATTGAATGAAAATCAGGCGTTATGATTTTGTTTATTTGATTAAAAAGTTTTTCAGTGGAAATTAAATTGCCAAATTGAGGATCACGACTTTTAGAAGTGTCACAGTAATTACAGTCTAGGTTGCAGCCATAAAACCTTACAAACACTTGTCTCCGGCCAATTAGAGTTCCTTCACCTTGAATACTTGAAAAAACCTCATTAACATGAGTTTTCATTTTAAAACCCCTTGAAATATTTCTAATCCGAATCTTTTGTAAAATAGGCTCCCTGTCCTATTCCTTCATTTACACAAATCTGTACACTGGAAATTCCACTATTTATCTCTTTTAAATCATGATAAAGTTCTTCTGCAAAAAATTCTGATAAATCCTCAGCTGATGTAGACTTAAGGTCTAGAAGCAGACAATCTTCAAGTGGCAGCATATAATCCTTTCGTCCGATTGAAAATTCCACAGGGCCCTGAAGATTTTTAAAGTTTATCTGAGGGTTTCTAATTGGTATGAGAACCCGATGATCCAATTTTTTACACATACCCCTAATGATATCCTTGACCTTTTTAAAATCCACCACAAATCCAAATTCCCCTGACCTTTCACCTTCAACAACTACATCAACTATGTAGGAGTGGCCGTGTATTACACCACAAGATTCGTGTTTTGGGATCATATGAGCTGCTGAAAACCTTAAATTTGCATGAATTCCATTTATAACTATTTTCATGGTTAGATACCTTCTAATAATTTATATTTAATTTATCCACTTATAATTCTTTATTTTGTCCAATTTAAGTTTTAAAATACCCTTGTTTTCGTAATATCCATTTTAATGGATAAAATTTCATTTATATAGGTTTCACATACATCATCTATAAATTTTCGAATTTCTGACATTGCAATATCCATATATGGTTCTAATATACCCGCTGTTTCAATATTGTCTGGTGTTCCACTTTCTACTAGGTTCAATGCAAAGTGTATTTTCATACTGCTGACAGAACACGTTGCAATAGAAACCGAAAGTTTCCCATCTAAGTTACCATCCATACTAGGCTTTTGGTAGTAAAGATCATCACCATTCCTATATGTTTTGATTCCTAAATTGTTGAGCATATCCTTGATAATCATTACAAAAATTCGTTGTCTGTGATAACACAATTTTATATCTGCTGGTTGAACATCGAATTGTTCGATTATAAAATGCATCATTTTGTCGCCCTTTATTTCAAGACCAACATCTTCAAAATCCACCAGATGATCTTTTCCAATATCCATAGGACCAATCCAGCTCACAATACTCGATTCCTTTATTCTAAAATTTCTAAAAGCCCACATAGGCTCAATCTGACTTCCATTGTAACATGTGCCTTCTTTAAGTCTCAAGTGTTTCATTGGTTCAAATCCATTAATTTTTAATTATTCCTAAAATTAATTTATTAATTTTATATTCATAATCTATTTGTAATTTTAATAAATGTTAGCTAAAAATTTAACTATAGATCAGTTTTTATCACGAGTTCTTTATATCCAGTTTTAGGATCATAAATCCTTTTAAAACACTTTTCAGATTTTATAATAGCTATTTCAGCAGTAGTATGGATTTTACAACCTTCTAAAAGGTGTCCCCCATAAACTATACCCTCCGCATCAGATATTCCAATATGTACGTGTATTCCATCAATTGAAATAGTTCCAACAGCAGAAACTATTTCAAATAACCCTTTAAAATTCTTATTATTGCCATTTGACATTCTTAAAACAGCATCATCTAGGTTACCAACCATACAAACTATTATTCCAGATTTAAATACACCTAAATCCAATAATGATTCCAAACCCTGTTTTAGATCGTCACCAGGCATCAATCTCGAAACTATCATATTTAATAATGGTTTGTACAGTTAAATTAATCTATGAGAGTCAGACCCAGAGATTTCATACATACAACCGATGATCTGTTCTTTGCAACAACCACTTATCTACATCCTGAAGATAGGATAATATCTTTTTTAAGGTATATTCCAGATCAGAAGGGAGATCGTTCTCTGAACAACAAACACTATTCTAAAGTGGACTCAAATCAAGCCTACAAATTTTTAGGAGAAAATTTTCGAGAATATTTATTTGACTGTGAAATTACCAACGTGCAGATGATGGGCGTGCCAATAGAAAGGGTGGAAAAATTATTGCTTCCTACAGATCGTCTTAAAGAGATTATGGAATCCCAAAAAAGGGACAAATTACAAGAAAAAGTGGTTATACTCGCTGCAACATTTCATGACCGCACAGGAATATCCTTTAATAAAATGGGAATATCCGGCTCAATACTACCAGGATTATACAACCCCGATATTTCAGACATCGATTTTGTGATTTATGGACTTAAAAATCATAGAGATGTTATGGAAGCCTTTGAAGATATAAAAAAGGAAAATGGTATACTCAAGGGAATTGAAGGAGAATATTGGAAAAAACTTTACAATAAAAGAATTAAAGATTCATCCCTATCTTATGAAGAATTTAGATGGTATGAAAACCGTAAAAATAACAGGGGAATCCTAGATGGAACTTTATTTGACATCCTTCAAACTAGAGACTGGGACGAGATTAGTGGAAGCTACGGTACGACTAGATATGAACCTATGGGATGTATCGAAATAGATTGTACTGTAACAGACTCTTTAGCTGCCTTTGACAATCCTGCAGTATACAAAGTAGATGATGTGAAGATTATTGAAGGCCCCAAAGTCGCCATATCCGAAGTTGCATCGTATACCCATACTTATGCGGGGCAAGCAAGGGACGGTGAACGTATAACTGCACGAGGAAAGCTTGAAAAGGTTATCGGGAAAAATTTAAGTTATCGGCTTATTGTTGGAACCACAAGGGAATCCATAGGAGAATTTATAAAACTAAAAAATTTTGATCTAAAAATTTAATACGGTATAATGACATTTGTTAACTATTGTTATAATCTATGTTAGTTATTCAAAGTTATTATTTGGGGGAATTTAATGAATAAAGATGTTGTTAATATAGGACTAATTGGTTTCGGAACTATTGGAAGTGGAGTTGTTGAAACTTTTAATAAAAATCTTGATCTCTTAGAGAATAAGGTAAATAAAAGAGTTAATCTAAAAAAAGTTGTAGATCTTGATGTCAAGACTGATAGAGGTGTATATATTTCCCCAGAAGTACTTTCAACAGATATCAATGATATACTGGAAGATCCAGAAATTGATATAGTTATAGAACTCATTGGAGGGTATCAACCGGCACTCAAATTTATTTTACGTGTTATGGAAAATGGAAAGCACGTAGTAACTGCAAACAAAGCTTTGCTTGCAAAACATTGGAATGAAATAATCTCTTGTGCAGGAAAAAACAATGTTCGGATATGTTTTGAGGCTAGTGTAGGTGGAGGGATACCACTGCTTCGACCATTAAATGAAAGTCTTGCATCTAATAATTTTGAGTCAATTTATGGAATAATCAATGGTACTGCAAATTATATCCTTACAAAAATGTCTGATGAAGGAAAAAGCTTTGAAGCAGTTTTGAAAGACGCACAAGAAAGAGGATATGCTGAATCAGATCCTACTTTTGATATTGAAGGTGATGACACAGCTCAGAAACTTATAATACTCACAATTATTGGTTTTGGTAAGTACATGAAACAAGAAAACTTCCATGTCGAAGGCATTAGCAGTATTACCCAAGAAGATATCAGATTTGCAAGGGACGAACTTGATTGTTGTATAAAATTACTGGCAATAACCAAACTTGTAGATGCAAATCTCGAAGTTAGGGTCCATCCAACACTCGTACCAATGAATCATCTTCTTTCCAGTGTGAATGGAGTATTCAATGGGGTTTATCTAGTTGGGGATATTGTAGGTCCAATTATGATGTATGGTCCTGGTGCAGGTATGTTACCCACGGCCAGTGCAGTTGTGGGGGATTGTATCGATATAATCGAAAATATGGATCCTGTGCATTATGGTCCAACCAAAACACCTGTAAAAAAAGTTAGTGATATAGCAGATTTAAAATCAAAATATTATCTAAGACTCTTAACAGAAGATAAACCAGGTGTTCTTCATGAGATATCAGGCATACTCAGCAAACACAACATTAGCATTGGATCGATGACACAGGAAAAAGCTGAAAAGGGAACACCTATTTCATGATGACCCATACAGCCGTTGAAAGTGAAATGAGAGCTGCAGTGGATAAAATAGATCATTTAGATTGTATAAGAGATAAAACACTTTTTATTAGAGTACTTTAATAAGATTTTTATTTTTTTTAATTTATTTTCCAGTGGTTTTAAATAATAATTAATACAATATTAACTAAATGTATTATTAAATTAATCTGGATGTGTAAAAAATGATACCCGTTTCAATGATCCGTGAATATCTATACTGTCCTTTGAAGGTTTATACAAAAATGCATACTGAAAATGTAAAATCATGTTCAAAAATGACCAATATATCGCATGATGCACTTATTGGTTTCGATGAACTAATAAAACGAAATTTATGGCATTTAAAAGGTGAAATGCAAGTTAAAGAAATATTAGAAGAACTTCTAAAAGATATACCCGAATTTTTGGATATTGTCTACCAACAGTATCAAGATGTGGAAGTAGTTGATGATGTGACTAGTAACTTCGATATTTTGAAAGAAGATCTAAAATTTAATTCATGGTTAATAGCTATTAAAACTCAAAAAATGCTTAAAACTGGACTTACTGGTGCTGAAGCTGTAAATTTACTTTTTCCTCCGAGTTTATTAGAATTTAAAATTGAAAACAAAGAAAATGGACTTTTAGGGCAGATTGATAAGATTGAAATAGTTGATGGCGTCTATTATCCAGTCAAAATAAAAACAAATTTACCACCATTAAAAGGAGTTTGGCAGTCTGATACTATCCAGATTACAGCTTATGCCTATTTAATGGAACACGAATTCAATAAAGAAATTCCAGTAGGTTTTGTAAACTACATGAGGGTGGGATCGAAAAAACCCGTTCTAATTAATACACATTTAAGAGAAAAATTCTCACAGTGTTCAATGAAATTATCGATAGTATATGATGATAAGTTTCCAGAGATCGTTCAAAATCCAAATAAATGCCGGTCATGTGATTACTGTGAAATTTGCCAATATAATACAGAATAAATAGATAAAGAAAAAGAATGAATAATTTAATTAGATCTTATCATGATTAAGACCATTTTAAATCGTTCAACTGCGTTTAAAGCATGTGGTACATTCCCTGGCATGATGATCATTTCTCCTTCCTGAACAATATTTTTATTGCCAGAAATCACTATTTCAGCAGTACCATCAATTATTTGGACCATAGCATCAAAAGGAGCGGTGTGTTCGCTTAATCCTTCACCTTTATCAAAAGCAAATATGGTCACAGTTCCAGTTTCCTTTTTGATAATCTCCTTACTCACAACAGAATTTTCCTGATAATCAATAAGATTATTGGTATTGAATGCTTTAACTTTCATTTGTTCAGACAATTTTATACACCTCTAAAAATTTTGTTGATATCAATGCAAATTATATTTTAAATATATTTCAATCCTCATCCATTTTATTAGCATTTTCAATTTGCATGTACAATTTATGGGAGAATTCCACGAATTCTAACACAGAATTCGCATAATCCCTTGCAGCTTCCACATCATTTAAATCATAATCCTTGTTAGACATTGCTGTTTCAAACCTACTTTCAAATGCTTCACCAATGAAGTCCATTAAAAATTCTTCTAGTTCAGATTTGTCACCTGTTTCAATTGCTTCTTCTGCCTTGTTTATAACAGATCTCCGGTTAAAACCAGAATGTTTTATCCCTGTATATGATTTCCCATTTCCAGTCATATGTAGCCGAACAGCTGTTTCAAAAAACCAGTAGTCGGCTACTTCAGCTGCATCACCACTAAGTTCTCTTACTATTACAGTTTTATCAAAAGCATCCTTTAATTCTCCTTCTAGATCATCTCTCACATAAGGAAGCACATAATTTATATTTTCCATTTCTAATGCAAGTTCAGCGGCTGTTACAACCGGTCCATCCATTGTATCGTAATGTAGTGCCATAATATCCCTCATATTTTTGTAATAAGAATTATTTTTATTGAAATCAAAACCCCGTAAATACTTGTTTATCTGTATTAAATTATTTTTAATACTATTGAATTATTTTTAATACTATTGAATTTAACCAAATTAACTACAATGATTATATAGTATATTATTTTATTAGAAGAATAAAAACTTTAGTATCTTAATCATAATATTAATTCATAATTATCTTCGAACGTATGAATTCAGATTTAATATGCTTTATTTTTTTTGTACGGTTAAAACAAAAATATATAAACCTCTATAACAAATTAGAATTGGTGATTTCTATGATTAAGAAGGCAGATGAACTAATGGAAAAATGTAAAAATATGGACGAATCAACAGTTATGGGTTCTTGTCAAGTACTTCTGAGTATGATGAAAGATAAAGACATCAAGTTAGAAGACGATCCCGATCAGAGTTATATGAGCATGGCTGAGAATCTAAAACCCAAAGATGTTTCTAAGGTACTTGCACTCGCTTTAAAAGTAAGAGAAAGCGGAGATATTAAGGATGTAGAGCTCAAAAATGCTGCAAGCAGGATTATAAGAGCCATAGAAATGAGTTAAATTTATTTTTTTCTTTTATTTTTATTAACATAGAATGTTATTATTTTTATAATTTGCATAAGACTCTCCATATATTCTAAAACAAGATTTAAATTTTCTAAAACTCTTTTTTATTATTACTAAAACTATAAATTATCTGATAACCATATAATAATAATGGTGTTCATGATGGATGATAAAAAAACCAATAAACTTATGGCTAAATGTGAATCAATGAAGGATGATCCGGCTCTAATGAAAGAATGTAAAGTCATGCTGGATACTATGGCTGAAAAAAATATTAAAATGGAAGACGACCCTAATCAAGACTATACTAACATGGCACAAAACATTTCAAGTGAAGATGTTCCAAAGGTTTTAGAAATGGCACTCAAAATAGCCAAAAGTGGTAAGATAGATGACCCTAAAATTAAAATTGCTGCTGAAAGGCTCATCAGGACATTAGAACCATTATAATCAGTTTTTAAAATTTTTTTCTTCCAATTTTTTTGATATCGAATGTTGCAGTATCTGCAACAGCCATAACCGCCATAACACCCGCTTGAACAGGATCTGTAATGACAAGATCTGCTTTTTCAGTTACGCTTCCGAGCATATTTAGACTTATAACAATTACATCATGTTCTTTTTGAATTTCCTCGATGGAGTCGGTAATTACACCACCCATCAATGATCCTGCAAGAACTAGAGCCCCAATTCTTGGAAGTCGTCCTACACCAGAAACTGCCTCAGCAAGTTCTTTTTCCCCTACTAAAGGAATGGTATCCACACTTATCCTTTCCCCCCTGATGTTATGACGATCGGCTTCAGTTATTGCTCCTTGGGCAACTTGCGCAACTTGCGCACCTCCACCTATAATTATTATCCTTTTACCATAAATTTCACCGAGGGAACGGTGGGTTATTACATCGTCTATATTTCCATGGGATCGAATATTCTTTAAAAGACTTTCAAGATCATCTACATCTTCCAATTCCATATAAATAGATGCAGAGTCATCTTTTTCTATGAATAGATGAGTATAGGATATATTTATTCCACATGTGGCCACCATATCAGTTATGTCCCTAAGCACTCCGGGTTTATCATGGGCTTTTATGGTTATTGCAACCTCTTTCATAGTATCTCCAACGTAAAATTAATTCTTATGTAAATATTGTGCACAATACTAAATAAATTATCTCATTTCTTATAAATTCATTTATATCCTGATATTTTGCCTTTTAACTCATTAACTTCAACTTTTATTAAAGATACTTTGTTTAGAGCTGTTTCTGTGTATCCAAATGTATTACTCCCATTATCAGAATATTTGGATATTATGATATTTAGAGCTTCAACCTTATTGTTATTCGCTATGAGATATGCATATCCCACATCCTATTACGCTCATATAATCCATTCCCCAGTTACAAGCTTTTTCATTTTTACTAGTTCAGTTTTAATCTGAACTCCAAATGAAACTTTGTTGTTGACTTTTAAGATTTCTATTTTCCTTCCTTCTGGGGAGGAGTGGAGGTATAGGTTATTATTTTTAAACCCAAAATTCATTGGTACCATGTAAGGACTGTTATTATCAGAAAGAACAATCACACAGTGATTAGCTTCTCTTAAAATTAGTTCTATAGAATGTATATCACTTATCTCTTTATCGATCCTTCTCATCATCTATCCTCAATTTTTATGTTCTATTCTTCTTTCCTAAAGATATGTCAAGGTTTGTAATATCTTTTTCAATTATAGTGAAGTACCAAAAGTTNNTAAATTACGTTCTTAACTATAATTCTGAAAAAAATTGAGTATATAATACAAAAATATATTAATTATTTAATATTAAGATGTATTAAGGTGAATTAGAAATATGATATAAAAAGTATCATACTTTCTAAAATCTAAATTTCATAAACAAAAATCAAGACGATACTACAAAAACCCAACTGAAACATTGCAAAAAAATTAAATGCATTAATTAGACTTTAAATTTTCGACCGAATCAACCTTAACAAGCAATTTTCCGCAGAATATCAATTTCCCTGATTAAAAGGTATTAGATACATTCAGAATTAACCTAAATGGCTAAAACACTGGAGAATTGATGAATGATAAAAAGAATAGCACTTGCTGGGATTGGGTAAGTGACCAAGATGCTGCCCATAAATTTTATATTGAAAAACTTGGATTTGAGTTACAGANNATTAGCCAAACCCTATTTGGGTCAAAAAGATGTATCAGTAGGAGGGTTTTCAAATGTTGTTCTAAGCTGTGATAACATAATAAAAACCTACAAAGAATTGGAATCAAGGGGAGTAAAATTTATTGAAAAACCTAATATGCAGGATTGGGGAATGATGCAAGCTCCTTTTGAGGATCCAGACGGTAATGTTTTTGTATTGGTTGAAAGGGAAGATTAAAGTCTACTATTATGATTATTCAATAAAGAGGTAATAAAAATGAATGGTTTTATAGAAGTTGCAAACATTGATGAATTGAATGATGGTAACATGATGATGTTAGATGTTAAAGGTCAGGAAATATTAGTTGCCAGAGTTGGAGATAACTATTACAGTGTAGATAATCGCTGCCCACATATGGGAGGAAATTTATCTAAGGGAAATCTTGAAGGAACAATCGTAACATGCCCAAAACATCACAGCCAATTTGACCTTACAGATGGACATGTTGTAAGATGGACAGACTTTACTGGGCTTAAATTGATCGGTACAAAAATATTGAAATCACCTAAATCCCTTAAAACACATGAAGTTAAGTTGAAAGATGAGAAAATTTGGGTGATGGTTGAATAATCAAATATTTATTTACTTTTTGCAAATTTTAGGACTGTAATCAATTTTGAATATTTTTTCGCCTATTTTAAAATTAATAATTTCTATTTTAATTTGATATGGAATTAGAAAATTTTTTGTAATTGTAATACAAATTATTAATATGAAAGAAATCTGTACAAAAATTCGGATTAATGCTTCTCCAGCCATTGTATGGAATAATTATCACTGACTTTGAAAACTATGAAAAATGGAATCCTTTTATCAGGGAAATTTCAGGAGTTAACAAAGAAGGTTCTTACAATTCAAGTATTTATAAAACCACCAAATTCCAATGGAATGAAATTTAAATCAAAAATAGTGAAATATGAACCTGAAAAAGAGATAAGATGGCTTGGAAAATTATGGATCCCAAAAATATTTGACAGAGAACATAGTATAACTATTAAAAAAATAGACGAAAATAAGGTTTTGTTCATTCAAAAAGAACGGTTTAATGGGTTACTAGTTCCATTATTTACAAATATGTTAAAAGATACTAAATCAGAATTCCAAATGATGAATCAAAAGTTAAAACAAGAATCTGAGAAAAAAATGGAATAGAATATGATATAGTTTATTATGAGGAGTTCAAATTTTTAGTAAAATTTTTATCACTAAACTTAACAAATGTTGGAATAAATAAAATTTAACTCTCATTAAAATTACACATCTTATGTTTGAACACCAATTATATCACCAAAATTTGGTTCACTCAAGATAAACGTTTGTTAAAAATAAATAGAAAAATTTTATTGACTTCCAATTATTTATGAAGTAATTAACTATCCTTAAAATTTATAATAATTAGTTTAATGAAAATAGTGTATTTATTCCAAACTTTATAGAATTCAAATAACAATAGTTATAGGAAGTTGTAAATTGAAAATTGAAGAAAAATTTAAACACATATACCAAAAATCCCCTATAGGGATTATTATTTGTAATAAGATTGGTAAAATAATCTATGTTAATCAATCAGCCTTAAAAATTGTTCGGATTTCTAAATTAGAAGATATTCCTAACAATAATATATTTACATATCCAAATATCGCTGCAAAAAAAGAAATATTAGTTAAAGAGGGAGTAATTGAATTTCAAGCGTCCTCAAATATTATAAAAAATATTAATAAAAGTTCTGACAATTCTAATGCTTTAATAAATTGGAATGTTTCGGTTACAGATTCCGGGTTTTTAGTCCAGATTCAAAATATAAAAGAATGGCAAAAGACAGAAAAAATTATTCAAAAGAGTGAAGAGAAATTTCAAAAGTTCTTTGAAGATGATTTAACTGGTGACTTTATTGCATCACCAAATGGTAAGATAATCATGTGTAACCCCTCATTCGTTGAGATCTATGGTTTTGAAGATCATAAACAAGCAATGAAAACTGAAATTTCAGAGTTCAACCAGGATGACTGGATAAACTTGATTAATATGTTAAGAACTGAATGTAAAATTAAAGGTCATCAAAGTTGGCATAGAAGGCCTGATGGTAATCTAATCCATGTGGTGGCTAATTTAGTTGGTATTTTCAATAGTTCGGGACGTCTTACCCAAGTTAAAGGTTATATATTCGATGACACTGATCGTAAGCGAGCTGAAGAATTTCTTCAAGCTAGTGAAGGAAAGTATCATCGCCTTTTTGATGAAGATCTAACTGGGGATTTTATTGCTACAATTGATGGTGAAATTCTCGAATGCAATCCTGCATTTGCAGAGATATACGGGTTTACTAATCGTGATTTAGCATCAAAGTGCAATATATCAAAATTTAACTCATTTGATTGGCCTTACATGATCACTCGTTTGAAGAAGGAACGTAAACTTCAAGGTTTTCAAAGTTGGCAGCGAAGGTCAGACGGTATGAGAATTCATATTGTTGCTAATCTTGTTGGAATTTTTAATGCATCAAATGAGCTTATTGAAGTTAAAGGATATGTATTTGATGATACAGATCGTAAACAAGCAGAAGAAGAGCTTGCTCGTAGTAAGCACCAAATGACAGAAATATTAGATAGTATTCAGGATGGATTCATTGCTTTGAGCCATTATTGGCATTTTATTTATTCTAATAGATGCGCTTCAGAATACTTCAAAGTTGAATATGATGACTTGATAGGACAAAACTTGTGGGATACATTTCCAGAGCTAAAAGGAACAATTTACGAAGCATCTTTTAAAAAAGCCATGGAAACTCAAAAGATCCAACAATTTGAAGTTAATGGTCTCCATAATAAGGATCATTGTTTTGATTTCACTGTTTATCCATCTGCGGATGGAATCTCAGTGTATTGGAGAAATATTAGTGAAAGGAAAAAATTATAAATTCTTAAGGGTCCCTTAGAAAATCCTTAAGAACCTATTCTATTTTAATTCGAAAAAATAAATGAATTCAAATAATTGTGAAAAAATGAATACTCCATTTTTCATCACTGCTATATTTTATTAAAGTTGCTTTTGGGAGTTAGTTAGGTATTAGTAAACATTTTCACGACTTTTTGTGCATATTTAGTTTTAACCAATATAGAGATTTTCATTCCCTTTTTTAAGACCATTTCAGGTTTTGGAATCAGTAGATTGTCATTCTTGTATACTGCAACTATCAAAAAATTATCGTCAGGACTTACATCACCGATTGTTTTTCCAACATATTTTTCGTTTTCTAACTTTATATCTAACAGTTCAGCATCACCTTTACCCATCACTACTAAATCTGCTATTTTAGGTCTTATTATTAACTTTTCTACGTAACTTGCTGTAGTTAGTTCTGGACTTACTACTGAGTCGATACCAACCTCTTTAAATGCATGGGAATGAGTGATATCACTAACTCTGGCAATTATTTTAGGAATATTATATTCATTTACCAGAATACACGACAATAAATTGACCTCATCATTTCCAGTTGCTGCTACAAAAACATCTGCATCTTCGATATTGGCTTCTTCTAAAACCTTACCATTTGTACCACTTCCGCAGATAATCATGGCATCTAATTCAGAAGAGGCGATATTGCATAATCCTTGGTCATTTTCAATTAATGTAACATCATGACCATCAGAAACTAATAGAGAGGCTAAACTCAGCCCCATTTTACCTCCACCCATTATCACCACATACATCCTCTAAGACCCCCACAAAAGGAATATTTTAATTTATATCAAGTTTATAGGTTAATTTATTTTTGTCTTAATATCCTGTCTTGAATATTATGATATTACATTAACAGATACCTTTGCAGCTTTGACTACTTTATCTGTTGTTTTTCCTAATAAAAATCTTTCTAAACCGTGTTTACCTGATTTACCTATTATAACTTGATCTATACCTTCTTCATCAATAGTTTTGAGTATTACATCAGCTGGTTTTCCTTCTTTAACTAGTACTTTGAATTCTATGTTTTGACATTTACCATTGCACTGACTTTCTTCAAGTTGATTTTTAAATGTTTCAACTGCTTTTTTGCCATCGGCCCTTAATTCCTTATCTAAATCATTCCGGACATCTGGTTGAGGTACTGCATTCAAATAATCAGTGTCTATAACGTGTAAAACAACAATTTCATCCCCAGTTATATCTGCATGAGATATAGCGTACTCCCCTGCTCTTTCTGAATTTTTTGAACCGTCTGTAGGTAATAATATTTTTTTATTCATCTTTATACCCCTCTAAAATTTTTGTTCTTAGTTCAATTCTTATTTTAATAATTTTAAAAAAATAAAATTATTAATTTGCAGAATATTATTTCATTCCTACAAATTAATTTCAACTTTTTTTGTTTTTATCCTAGGAATGGTTTAGCTATTGTTAGCATTACTATTATGGTTATTATGATTCCAATTACAACCATTGGTATTC
>PLXT01000119.1 GCA_003151535.1 Methanobacterium sp. | reverse complement strand
ATATAGTATGAGTCTTCTTTACTGTAATTTAGATGGTGCATCATTTTATTCCCCAAATAAAAATAAGTAAGCATTAAAATTTAAATTTAACGGTTTAGAAGGCCCATTACAATTATATTACGCGAAATAAAATGTATTTTTAGAATAATAAAATAAACACCCCTTCAAACATACAAAACACAGAAGCACAAACCTTCAAAAAAAGAAAAAAATCTAAGACCCTATAAGTGTTATTTATTCCATTTTTATTAATTTAATAAGGTAGGATATTAAAAAAAAAATTTATTATTTTTCATAACCATCAATTATTGATTTTAAAAGAGCCATACGTACTGGAACGCCATAAAATGCTTGTTCAAAATATTTTCCGTACTTTGTGTTATCAACATCATATGATATTTCATCTACCCTAGGAAGGGGATGCATCACAATTAGATCACTATCTTCAAGCAGAGCTTTATCAATCATATAAGCTCCTTTTATTTTTGCATATTCTTCAGGATCCGGAAACCTTTCCTTCTGTATTCTTGTGACGTATAAAACATCTGTATCTTCTAACACGCTGTGAATATCATTAGTCTCATTTACAGATACACCTACTTTATTCAAATCGTGAACAATTCCTCTTGGCATTTCTAATTCTGGTGGAGACACAAAACTCATTTTTACATCAAACATTGCTAGCGCATATGCTAATGAATGAACAGTTCTACCATATTTAAGGTCTCCTATAAGGGCAACATGTAGATCATCAATTCTCCCAAGCAACCTNNGCTGTACCCTCCATATTATGCCTTATTACAATTGCATCGGAATATTCTGCTACTATTTTTACTGTGTCGGTTAAATTTTCTCCTTTTGTTGCAGAACTTACATTTGCCTCTGCAAACCCGATAGTACTACCTCCTAAACGTTTCATAGCAGCTTCGAAGGATAACCTTGTTCGTGTAGATGGTTCATAAAATAGCATTCCAAGTATCTTTCCGGAAAGAACATTGGACTTTTTTTTAGACCTTGCTATTGGTTCCATCTTCTCTGATAGTCTCAAGATGTACGCTATATCATCTTTACTAAAATCACTGATAGAAATAATATTTTTTTGATCAAAGACCATTTAAACACCTTTAAATTAAGTTTGAAACTAATTTATAATTATTTAAAATTTTCATAATTTGAATAGTTTATATTATCTTTTCTAACATCTTTCATATTAATCTATTCAAAGTTTTCTTCCGAATGTAATGTATCCTGTATGCCCTGCCATTCTTGTTTTTGGTCTTGTACCTTTGTTTGTTACTTCAATTCCCCTAAACATACATTCAAAACTTTCAACTTCTGAAAATCCTATTTTTTTAAGTACCCTCTGTAGTATTTGAATTTGTTCAATGAAAGGCGTATAAGTTGCTATATAACCACCAACTTTAAGAGCTTCTTTAGCATGTTCACCGACATCCCATGGTTTAGGAAGGTCTAAAAATACAAGATCCAAATTATTTTCATCTATACCTTCTGTTACATCCTTACATTTAATTAGTACATTATCAAGTTCAAATCCCTTAATATTTCGTTCTGCAATTTCTGCAAAGTCTTCACGGATTTCATATGAATATACTTCACCATCTTTTCCAACAATATTCCCAAAATGAAGCGCTGTTGCGCCAGCACCAGTTCCAGCATCTAAAACCTTAAATTCCGAACCAAGACCTGTTTTTGCAGTTATAATTCCAATATCCTTTGGAAGTATTATATTACTTTTCCTTTCCATAAGTTCGATGTAATCGTTAACATTCGGTTTTATAACCTTAAATTCCCTTCCTAAATGGGTTTTAAGTACATCACCAGCGCTAGATCCAATAATATCTTCTTCTGTTATAAATCCGAAGTCTGTATGGAACTCTTTATCAGTTACCATGTACTTTTTGCCCCGTTCATCCATCAAAATACGCAAATATACCACTCCTACTTTTAAATTATTGTATTAATTAAAATTTGTAAATATAAAATATTAAATTATTAAATCAATTTATTGATTATTTTAGCTATAGAGAATTTCTATTAACCTCANNGGTTTATAGAAATTCTCTATATTATTCATCTTTATCTTCCATTTGTTGAACCATTTCATTATCCATTTTTAACTTTAAATATCTTTCACTTTTAATAGTTTTAAAACCCGAATCTACAACTCTTAAAATTCTCTTAGCTATCTTATCCCCTATACCTTCAACCTTTTTTAAATCATCTTCTGAAGCATTTATAACACTTTTAACACTTTTAAACTCTTCAAGAAGTTTTCTTGCTGTTACTGGTCCTATATTTGGTAAGGATTCAATTATGTAGAGTTGCTGCTCCCAAGTAGTTAAAGGTTTTTTCTCGGTTCTAATTTGGATATCAGATTTTTCGTGTGTCTGTTCTCTTACAGCTATCCTATAAATCATGGCTGCAGTATCTTCTGGGGATCTTGTAGGTATTATTGATATTCCAAAGTCTACAGCAATCGATGCCATTGCTCCACGTACAGCGTTTGGATGTATGAAACCAGAATAAAGTTCTGCACCTTCAATAATCATCAAAGGTTTTTTAAAGTTATCTACAAGTTCTTTTGCCTGTTTATGTAGTCTTTTATCCATTATAGAACTTATAAAATCATTATTTGTCTTTCTCTCTATTGCAACATCATCACTTACTTGATAATCAGCTACAGCAAGACTTTTTACTTTGATATCCACATTTGATCTTTCAAGTTCTCTTAATACTCTTGAACTACCTTCCCTTGAGTCTGCATAAATAACTGGTCTAGAATCATTTCCTTCTTCTATTCTATTGGGCTTCTTGACTTCTAATACTTTAGAATCATTTAAATCTTTTCTATAATTCTTGGAAAGCTGTTTTTTCATTTTCTTTTCTTTATTGATGCTAGACCAATAATAAGNNTATGACAAGATCAACAGCTGGTATATCAATACCTTCTTCAGCAACACTTGTTGATATTAAAACATCATATTTTCCATTTTTGAAAGCTTTAATAATTTCTTTTTGCTTTTTTTGAGTTAATCCCTTTTCATTTTCTCTTGGTGCCTGACCGTAAAATTTTACTGCATTAATGTCTTCAGATAAACAGTGTTGGTATATATTTTCAACCGAGTCTCGAAATTGAGTAAAGATGATTATTCGTGAATCTGATTTTTTAAGTTCTTTTTTTAGTATACTCATCAATTTTTTAAGTTTGGGATGGTCAATTCCTTTTTTGTAAGCATTTTCAGTAAGCCCCATAGCCATTTGAAATGCTGTGTCATTAATTAGTCCCTTAGCAGCTTTTGTCTTTTTTTTCCTGAGGCGTTCGAAGTATTTATAAAGAGTAGTTGTGCCTTGGGTTTCCAAAAGTTCTAATGAATGTAAAATATTTATGACTGCTGTTAAAATTGAAACTGCAATAAAACATTTTTGGGGGGGGTGTAAGCTGCGCCCGATCCGATTTTGGGCTTTTCCATTAGCTGCTAAAACATCTTTTTTACTTACATTAGATATAGAGTTGATAACTCCCATTGTTTTGAGGGTTTTAAGCCGTACTTTCAAAGTCTTTTCCAAGTGGGATTTTATATCTTTGAGTTCAGGATTTAGTTCTATTTTTACCCATTTTACTTCAACAGGGTTAAAATATGGTTCAACATCGGAATCATCTTCATTTTTAATTACAACCTCTTTTATAAAGAGGTTTTCACAAACTCCTTGAATCTTTTCTTCATCCCAACCAGGAGATGCTGTAAGTCCCAGTACTAGGGGATTTTTCGCTTCTTTCATATATTTGGATGCTAGGTAAACATATGAATAAGATCCTACACCTCTATGGCATTCATCAAATACTAATACTGAAACATTCTCAAGATTATATCTGCCAGATATTAAGTCTGATTCAACTGTTTGTGGAGTTGCGCAGATAATTTGTGAGTCATTCCATCGTTTTACTCTTTCTTCAGGTTTTATAGCACCAGTAATAGATGTTACACGTAACTTTAAAAATTCTCTGAAACTTTCTTCGTGTTGTATAACTAGAGGTTTACTAGGTGCAAGGATCAAAACCTTCGAGTTTTCAAAAGTCTTTAGTCTTTCAGCAGCTACCAACGCTGCCACTATAGTTTTTCCTAGGGCTGTTGGTGCCACTATCATTGAATTACCCTTTTTTAGCACATCAGCTGCTAATACTTGCTGGTAAAGTCGCGATTCTATTTTTTCAGCTTTAATCAAGGGGTGTTGTATCCATTTTCCCATGATGATCTATATCTAAAAAAGAACATATAAAAATGGTGATTATCTATTTTTTATTCAGAATTAAGGTTAATAAATCTTTTTTTTAATAAACTAAAGAGAATTTCTATTAACTTAGTTTTTTTATTATTTTTGTAGTGTTTGAATTTTTTGGTGAGGTTTTAGTTATTTTTCGCGTGTTTTTTCTTTGTTTCTATTGATTTTCTCTATTTTTCCTGTTTTTTT
>PLXT01000077.1 GCA_003151535.1 Methanobacterium sp. | reverse complement strand
TTAAAAAATAGGTTTATATTACGAGTTATTTAAAATTAATATCAGAAAAGGTTATTCTACTTAATTGCTATTATTTATTTGAATTATTAAAAAGATTGGCTAATTATTTAAACTTTTTTGGACATTAACTTCCTGGTTGCCCTTTCTAGTACAGCGATTCTAAGCATTTCATTCCAGTTTTTAAATTCTGTACTCTTGATTATGTACTCATTCCATTTAGTAGAGTTTGAAGCGTCCTTAAATTCTAATTCGTTTTCTATTTTAAATTCACTTGATTTGATCATCATATCAAAACTTGAGAATTTTGTGTGTTTTTCCATTAAAATTGGGGTTAAAAGTTCTTTCTTGATGTAATCTAGGTTAATATTTGTTATTCTAAATTTATCCCCCTTCATAATATCAATATTTTTATGGAGGTCATCCATCCTCTTCCTTAATTTCGATTCATCAGCTTCAGATTTCATCTCAACCTATTTCCCATGGTTATTCATAAAACTTACAGAATTAAATAAATAAAATTAGAATAATACCAAAAAAATAGTTATAGAGGTATTAAAACCTCTTTCTGTCCATTAATTCCCTCATTTTTCCAGGATTCCAGCCGCCTGATGCAGATCTGGATCTTCCTACTTGCTGTACATATCCTGTTATACGATCGTACCATTCAACTTCTGTTTCTTCGCCGCAAGTTCCACATTTAGTTTGAAGACCTTTCATGAGTGTTTTGCATTTAATACAGAAGCTGAGTGCAGAACTGTATGCCCAAAATCCGATATCTGAGTTATTTGCAATTTTATTTGTAAGGCTCATTAGTGAATCTGGGTCTGAATAGGATTCACCCATAAATGCATGGAATATGTGACCTCCAAGTGTTAGTGGGTGGAATTTTTCTTCAATCTTGATCTTCTCTGGTAAAAGAACATCGGAATTAACAGGTACATGTGAAGAGTTGGTGTAATAAGAGGCTGTATCGTCACCTTGTAATATGGCTTTGTCTCCATATTTTTCCTTATCGAGCATTCCAAATCTGTAGGCTGTAGATTCTGCTGGTGTCTGGAGAACGCTCCATCTGAGACCTGTTTCTTCTGTGAGCTCTGCAGTTCTTTTATTCATGTACTTTATTACTTTCAATCCGAATTTTCTTGCATCTGGATCTTCTATTCCTTCTCCACAGTGGGCCATTAGCATTTCATTCAATCCAACAAATCCAAATGAAAGTGTTGCATTGTTAATCCTGTAATATCTGTCACCTTCTGCTTCTTGTGTAAGAAATGGTAAAAGGTTGTAGTTGTCCAGACAATTCATTGCCTGTTCCCTTCGAAGCATTAAAACTTCTTCTCCCAGGTGCATATTAGTATCAAGATAGTCAAAGATATCGTTATCATCCCTTGAATTGTAAGCTATTCTTGGAAGGTTAAGTGTGACATATGCAAGGTTTCCTGTCCTGAAACAATCCTGTTCCCAGTCGCCTGTCCAGTTGTCGTTAAGTGATGTCCTGCATCCCATGTAGTTAGCCATATTTCCCCTGTAGCTAGGGAGCATGTTAACAAAGTAAGATGAACCGTATTTGGCTGATAGCTCGTGTACACGTCTAACATCCTCTTCAAATTCATCTTTCATCATTTCTTTTCTTAAAGCATAAATTGTGTTTGGGAAGAGATGAGGTTTACCATCAGAATCACCATCAAGTAGCGTTTCTGTAAAAGCACGCTGTAAAATCCTAGTTTCATCCTCGAAATCTCCATAAACCCCTACAAGTTTGCCTTTTGGACCATATGCTGGTACATCTTCAAGGAATTTTGGAACTGTAAATTCAAGGTTTATGGATGTGAATGGAACCTGTGATCCCCTAGCAGCATATGCCATGTTCAGATTATATATGAACATCTGCACCGACTGTTTAACCTTTTCATATGACAATCCTGTAGCAAATGGTGCCACAAAAACATTCCAAAGGCTCATTGACTGACCACCACTCATATTCTGCTGGGCAGCCAGCATTATTTCACCAGAATGGTTCATAAGGGTTTCGATATGATTTGGAGGTCCTGCAACAGACGTATGATCGCCGGTACCATCCACCTTAAGACCGTGTTTTATGAAGAGACGTAGATCATGCTGCAAACAGTTTAGTGGTCTACCAGCAAAAAATTCCAAATCATGAATATGGATATCTCCACCTAAATGAGCATCTGCAAGTTCATTTGGGAGGATCCGCAGTAAAGCGTATTGTTTTAATGCTTCATCAGCAACGTACTTATGAACTGTCTCAGGGTTGTGGATCATGTTTGCATTGTCACGAGACCCATTTCGTATAAGGTTGGTGATGTTATAAACTGGTATACCCAACCTAGTGTACCTCTTACGCAGTGTTTCCAAACCGTGTTCAACCAGTTTTGTGTTAACTATCTCCCTTATCATTGGAGCTGTTAAGTAATCTACATCAAGTTTTTTAAGTTCCTTCCACGTCTCATTAGCTATTCTTCGAGCTAGTTCCCCAGATGCATTAGTTTCTACGATAAGGGTTTTCTCTATTTTCCTTTGATCGAAGGTTTCAATTGTATCCCTGGAAGTTCTGACCCTAAGATTATTAGAGGACAGATACTTATCCGCAACTTTCCGGTCTACTCTTGTTAAACAGTCATATACCAACATTCTTATTTCAGCTGTTGATATCCCATCATAAGCTGCCTTTGCAACGTACGATGATATTTTCTCTGCAGCCCATAGTGGAGAACCCACCATAAGACATGATTTAACAATTTTCTCGTGTGAGAACCTTTCATATATCCCGTTATTTTTTATGACACATGTCTGTGCCTTTGTTGGAAGAGCAGCAATAATCCGTTCTTCCATCTCAATATCCTCCTTCATTGGCAACACCTGTATTTTATATTAATTTTATATCTTTTAAAATATTCTTTTTTTGAACAGTTCTTGCTGCACTTAGTTAACAAGTTTCAAATCCTCATCGAAAAAGTTGTTTTGGGATTTGCTAATCATAGTCCTTGATAACAATTGACCTTACACATATTAAAATGTTTGGTATTATACGAATAAATTATTATCACTTCCCTAATATTTTCTTTATAAAAATACATCCAAAGAACTCTGTTTTGACTTGTCACTTTCAAATAATGAGTTAATACTAGATTCTATTAGTTCTATTCTTTGGACAAGATAATTATCTATGGGATACCGTTGAGATAGATCTTTGGAGATTTCTAGGTACTTGACAACCGATCCCTTTGATATACTGAGTATGAGGTTGCTTCCACATACACAATCACCCGAAAGTGGTATTCTCCGGTACTTCTTGTTACATTTAGTGCATCTTACTTTCTGTCTTGAGAATGCTCTGCTATTACCTGCCATGTCTGGTAGGAAATGTGACATCAAAACACCTTCAACAACTCCCTTCTGGTCAACAGCCCTTATCATCTCTGCAATTTTTATTTGACCGTCTACTTTTTCTTTCATGGTTCCTAACATCTTGTAAAGGCAAAGTTTTGGTCCACTGTGGATGCTTGAAGTGTCATGGGAAAAGATAAGACCTTGATACTGATCCTCGGTGCCTAATCTGTTTTTAACATTATCTACAAGTTCTAGAACATCGGATGGCTTTGCAAATTCTAAAGTTTTTTCATAGAGTTCGAGTGGAATTACTTTCATGGCATCGATGTTATGGGATTCGTCATCGATCTCTTCTGGATCAATCCTTGAGGATAGAACCAACGGAGCATCCATTCTACCACCCCTAGTACTCGGGAGATATACTTTTGAAAAATTTAATAATGCATCCAATAAAAGCATTATAGAATCTTCATCACTATCACAGTTCCTTCTTTTTGCTGAATGGAAGTATGGGTGTGCGTAACAGCATGCAGCTTTGGTAAATCCAACAATCCTACCTAGAACCCCTGCAGATGTGTGAGGTGCAAGTCCAACAATCAGCTGTCCAATAAGCTTTTCCTTAGCAACTACATTATAAAATCTTTCTAGGCCATAGAAATCCTCTAGAAGATCATCAACAAAATGTGATACCCTCATGAGATATTCTGCACAATTTTCAGATATAACTACATCCTGAATTTTGATCTCAACCATCTGCTCATTATCATTGATTTCATCACCATGAATATCATTGGTGTAACCGAGNNTTCTCAAGAGGTTCAGGAAATTTATCTTCAGAAATCATCCCAATAACCCCTTTAATTTCATCCATCTTCCTAATTCCAATATTAGAATAGGCTTTTTTTAATAAACTAGCTAAATTAATCCTTTTTTTACCAGAACTAGTAGGTACAGTTCTTGCACCACATACAGGACATAATGCTTGCATTGAACCTACACCACATTCTGTGCACTTACATCTAGCAATATCCACACTTATAGTTCCCTTCTTTGCAGCATCGACTATATTACGCCTGTTACCACCATTGGTGCCTATGGGAAAAAGGGCATGCGGTGCAGGTTTCATTTTTCTTTCTTTCGTTTTTTCAGGTCTTCCAACCCTTGCACCAAG
Source organism: Methanobacterium sp. (assembly GCA_003151535.1). Lineage (GTDB taxonomy): Archaea > Methanobacteriota > Methanobacteria > Methanobacteriales > Methanobacteriaceae > Methanobacterium_B. The sequence goes on along the minus strand of PLXT01000077.1, from coordinate 89,172 downwards.
ATATATAGGTGCTTTGGCCATTATCTTAACTGGTGAAACTTGATTAATTGCTTCCAAAGTCGTTGCATCATCATCAAATTTAAGTGGTTCTGTCAGAGTTTTTAAAAGAGCATATGCATGATCATGGGCAATGATCATGTTTCCTTCTTTTACAATGTGGGGAATTCCTAAAACTTCTAAGATTCTTTTTTCAGGGCCTATCTTAACAGTTAATCCTGATGAAGGATCATCTTGTAATTTATTCCCATCTGATCCAGGTAGAGTTCCTCTACCATCATTTACACCCATATCAATATCTTTATCGCCAAAATTTTCGTTTAAAAACGTCACAAGCTGGTTTATATCTTGTCTAGTGACATCATGATAGAAGTAAGTGTAATTCGAGTGTAATGGTACTCCATACTTTGTTGATATTTCAAATGCAGTTCTAGAGCTTATTTTATCGGTTTTTAATGATTGAAGGTCCATATCCCCTACAGAGTACTTATTTGACTTTTCAATAGTCTGTACCCACCATTCCTCGCACCATCCTGCTGGAAGTAAAACATGATTATTCCTTAAAAATTCACCAAATGGGACTAACATGTCTCCTAAAAAGATGATCTCATCCACTTGATGTTTAATTTTTCTCCCCTGTTGTTCTGATTCGACTTTAATTACACTACCATCTTTCATCTTAACAATTGGGCCTTCTATGCTATCAACAGGAACTACACAGTTACCTTTTCCAGGTCTCTCGATCTTCATCTGGGTACCAACAGCCAGAAATTCAACTATTTCCATAGTTGCCGGGTGTATTCCCATGGCAGCAAGTCCCGCATTCCTCGATCTCCCATATCTTAATCTGAAGCCGCCCTTAGCTTGAGGATAAGCCAGTACAGGTCTACCCCCAATTATATCCCTCATGTATTTATCATCGACCTTATGAGTATCATCATCACCTTTTGAATCTGAAGGCTTTGAAAAGTCTTCTAACCATTCCCATCCATCAATCTTCAATTTTTTTGCATATTTCAATACCTTTGGGGCTTTTTGTATAACTCCCTCAGCAATAGCAAGTAAAGCACCACCTCGAATGTTATTAGTTTCAACACGTTCTAAATCACGATGTGATACTTCAATCTTATCTGTGGGTTCACCAGTGACTTCTACAGGTATGTTCTTGGCTGCTATTCTTACTTCGTCGGGTTTTGGTGAGTACTGGAGGTTGGTTACCTCTGATTCATAAAGTTCCACTTCCTCGACATACCTTTCTACCTCAGTATCTATTGGTTTGTATTTATCAAGGCCTAATGAAATTCTTATATAATCACCTATCAATACTGCAAGAGCTGATGCAGTTCCGCCTGCACTTCTAATAGGTCCTGCAAAGTATACTGCAAGGTACCATCCACTATCAAAATTTCTTTTTATTTTGATTTTAGCAATTCCCTCTAAAGGCGCAGCTACAACCCCCTCGGTTAAAATTGCTAGCGCTGTTCTGATAGCCTGGTCAGACTTCTGCTCCCGGACTTCTAAACTGTCATCCTTCCCTTCAACCTCAGTTTTAGTAACTATTTCTCTTGCAATTTGGAATGCAACTTCCTCACGAGAAATATCATCTTCTAATTCTTTTATTCTAGCTGCAACTCCTTTAGGCCCAACAAGTCCTTCAACACGTTCTGCAAGATCCTTTGCAAGAGGTATTTCCGGTTCAAGCTCAATATCATGACCCTTGAACCTTGCTTGTTTTGCTATTTCATACAGCTTCAATGTTTCTTCTTCCAAAACGTCGAAATATCCCATAATTATTCCCTTTTCCTTTTATTAATTTGAATCTTAATGAAATTAGTATAAATATTAAAAAATATCTTGAATATTTTAATTAATTCTCGATCCGATTATAACTTCTCTATATTATGCTATGAACAAAACAACATTTAAGCTTTGCTTAAAACATTTAACATGAATAATAACACAATTTAGCTGATATATCCTTATAAAATAGTAGATAAAGAATTTTAATAGAGCACATTCTAAAAAAAATGTATAAACCCCTTACAAAATATTATTAAGCGTATATTAAAGCTTTAAAAAGCATAGTAACTTAGTTAGTTATTCCTTTATGAGATAATCCCCTTGAACTTCTTTTAACTCACTTATTTTATATATAATACATGACCTTTAACTATTGGCATTTAAAAAAAAATGGTAATAAAGATAATGTTAATAGTATAAAAACCAGTAATGATATAAAGTTTAAAATCAATACGATTCAAACATAGTAAGAAATTGGATGAATATTAAATTTTCAAGTTAATCTTTAAGTGGTGATTTATAATGGCAAAAAAGGATAAACAAGTGCTTCCTCCTAGCGGTGCTGGATTAGTAAGGTACTTCGAAGAAGAAACAAAGGGACCTAAACTTACACCAGAACAGGTAGTTATTATGACTGTTGTTCTTGCAGTTTTCTGCATAGCGCTTCGGTTTACTTATTCAGGATAAGTTTTTAAATTATTGATTTTTAATAGATGAAATCTACATTTTATTGTAATATTTTTTTATAATTTTATGAATATTTTTAAGGAGTATTAACATGGCTATCCACCCAATAGAGTACAGATACGGAACAGAAGAAATGAGAAATGTTTGGGAAACAGACAATAAACTTCAAAAAATGCTTGAAGTCGAAGCCGCACTTTCAGAAGCGGAAGCTCAACTGAATATGATTCCCGCTGATGCTGCAGCCGAAATTAAATCTAAAGCAAGTATAAAATTTGTGACATCAAAAAGGGTGTCTGAAATTGAAGCAGAAACCAACCATGACATTGCATCGATAGTCAAAGCACTTGCCGAGGTTTGTGAAAATGGTGCGGGAGAATATGTACACTTTGGAGCCACTTCAAACGATATAATAGACACTTCACAATCATTATTATTTAAAGAATCAATTAAAATATTAAAAGGAAGATTAACAGAACTTCTTAAAATTATACTAGAGCTTGCAGATAAAAATAAAAAAAATGTATGTATTGGACGGACACATGGACAACACGCGCTTCCAACTACCTACGGAATGAAATTTGCAATCTGGGCAGACGAACTGCACAGACAACTTAACAGACTTGATGAATGTAGTGAAAGACTCTGCGTAGGAATGATGACCGGAGCTGTAGGAACCACAGCAGCTCTTGGAACAGAGGGATTAGGTGTGCATAAGAGGTTTTCACAATTACTAGGACTTAAACCCGTTTTAATATCAAACCAAGTTGTTCAAAGGGATGCTCATGCTGAGTTCATAATGGATCTTGCTAACGTTGCAAGCACACTAGAAAAAATGGCCTTAGAGATAAGAAATCTCCAAAGAACAGAGTTAGATGAAGTAGGTGAACATTTTGACCCTCGAAAGCAAGTAGGTTCAAGTACAATGCCTCATAAAATGAACCCAATTACTGCAGAAAGAATATGTGGTATTTCAAGAGTTATTAGGGCGTATGTGGCTCCAGCACTTCAAAATAACCCATTATGGCATGAAAGAGATCTCACAAACTCATCTTGTGAAAGGATCATACTCCCTGAATCTTGCATGCTTACAGATTACATAATAAAACTTAGTGTGAAACTCTTTAATAACCTAGTTTTCAAGCCTGAAAATATCGAAAGAAACCTAAACTTAAGTCATGGATTAATAATGGCTGAAAGAGTGATGGCCGAACTCACGAGGAAGGGTGTTGGGAGACAAACTGCATATGCACTTGTAAGAGTATGTGCATTAGATGCCAACGAAAAAGGAATTGGTTTAAAAGAAGTTATATCTTCAAGCAAAGAGGTAACCAAATATCTTTCACCCGAAGAAATTGTTGAGATAATGGATCCCCACACTTACATAGGATCTGCTGTTCAAATGGTCGATAATGTTTTGACCGAATCAAAAGAGTGGTTCTAATATTTCAGTGTAATATTATCTAAATTTTTTTCTATAAAAACTACTTTTTTTATTAAAATATAATTAGATTATTATTTTTATGTTTAAATTGTCTATTTAATTTAAAAATTGAATACAAGAAAATTGATGGTTATTTGTACAATTACTTAAGACCAAAAATTGGCGGAGTTAAATTAGAAATCGTTTAATATGCTTTATTGGTCTTAATATTTTTTTAAAAATTTATTTTTTTTTTTTAGATTCAATATTCACTGAAAAAATTTTTATACCTACAAATTAGAGTGTTAACTATGGAATCAAAAATCATTAAATGCAGGAAAATTTCCAAAGGTTACGCAGAAGGTGAAGTCATCTTAACAAAAGATCCTTTAAGCTTCCTTGGAGGAGTTAATCCAGAAACGGGTATTGTTATAGATTCAAAACATGAACTTTTTAACAAAAATATAGCTGGCAAAATACTATTTATACCCTCGGGAAAGGGATCTACAGTTGGTTCATATGTCATATTTCAAATGGCTAAAAATAAAACAGCACCCTTGGCAATTGTGGCACTAGATGCCGAGCCAATAATAGCAACAGGAGCAATAATGGCAGGAATTCCCATGGCAGACCGGCCTGAAGAAGAAATTTTAGATATAGTCCACACTGGAGATATTGTAGCTGTTGATGCAGATTCCTGTTTTATAAAAATTTTGAAACATGTCAAATAATCAATGTGTTTATTTAAATAATATATAAATAATGTCAAATTTTGGTCTATTAAAATTTTGATAGAATTTAATGGAATTCTATCCTTACAGATTCCTTTTCTCTTACTGAAAGTCCAATCACTCCCCCAATTGCACCAAACAACCCTCCTATAATAACCATGACAAAAGTGATAAATAGTCCGGTAATCAGGGTAATTGTGCCTGCTACAGCCCCAATTTGTGTAAAAATAAGCCCTATGATTGCACTTAATGCACCAAATCCTAGAATAAAAATTAGTCCAATAACAAGGCCACCTATTACTCCTGCTACTGCTCCATCAGCAGTACCTTCAGTTGGATTACCTATAAAACCTCTATTCTCTCTTGATAGGTAAGTGGCCATGAACCCCCCTATAACTGGTCCTAAAAAGAAGAGAGGGAATAAAACAATTGTAAATACCATGGTTAAAACAGCATTTACAAGTGTTCCTATACCAATAGCTTTCCAATCAGTCATTTAATCACCTTTAAATTTTTTTATTATTCGGGTTGATCTTCCAATTCCCCTAATTCCATGTCAGAATTTCTATACGATCTCCCAAATTTAACATAGACTAAAGTTCCAACTAGGCCTCCAAGTGCACCAACTATAATATAAGCACCAATTATTACTGCAGCCCCAATCAATAAGATAATTGCAATATTTTCTGAAAATCCATTTTTAATGTATATGATTAAAATCTGTGCTACACCAACAAATATTCCAACAAGAATTCCATGAAGTGCTGATTCAACAACTTTTAACTGATTTTTTTTGTTAGCTAGGTATGATGCAATTATGGCCCCTAATAAAACTCCAATAAAAGCCACTTCTGCTTTTACATAATACAATGACACAAATAATATTACTATTGATACTATTAGTCCTATAATAACTGATTTTTTATCTATCATTTTTTTCCTACCAAATTTTACAATCATTTATGATTATACAATACTTTAAAGTTACTCTTAAAAGATGCTTTGATGAAAATAGAATTATGGACCCCTATACTCTACAACTCTTACTTCTGGTTCATCTTTAACTATAGAACCTATAGCCCCACCAACAGCCATAATTAACATTACCCCAACAAATCCTATTAAGATAATAAAAGAAGTAATAGTAGCTGCAGCGAAACCGATAATCCCCAAAATTAGCGTTCCAGCTATTAGAAGGAGTAATGAAAGTACTATTGCTCCAAAAACTCCTGCAAGAGCCCCATTTATTGCACCATTTATTGCATCTCCACCTACAATGTACCCAACTACCATTCCAGCTAAAAGTAACCCAAGTATTCCTCCCCAAATAGGGATAATTATGGCAAATATGCCTGCAAAAATTATTGAAAGGATAAATCCAAGTATTATAGTTCCCCAATCAACCATACAACCCCTCATTTTCTTTTCAATCCTAGATTAGAATGATCAATACTATTATAACATTATAATTCCCTTTTATTTTAATATAATTCATATTATCTTAAGATAGATATTTGTTTATTAATTATTTTATGATAATTTAAGGCTTATTTATGATTAATAATTTAGATTTTTTAAATTCCTCCATATTAATTAAAAATACATTAAGGAAAAAAATCAGAATTTATATTATAATAAGAGTTTATTTGAACAAATTATAATATAAAAAAAACACATATATAACAATTGTTAAAAATTAGAAATAGGATGGTGAGACATGTCATACACTTTAATTAATAACGGAACTCTGATAAACGGTACTGGAGGAACCCCAATAAAAAATGCTGCGGTATTAATTGAGGATGATCTTATAATCGCTGTAGGACCTGAAGAGTCTGTTAAAATTCCAGATTCAGACGTTAATACTGTAGATGCAAAGGGTTGTTTCATACTCCCGGGTTTTATAGATGCACATGTACATCTAATGACCGATGACTTTGGGAGAGAAGAAACCATATACACCCCACTTTCATTGTATTTCTATAATGCCATCGAACGTATGCAGCGTACACTTAATGCAGGAGTTACAACTGTAAGAGATGCTGGTCTTGCAGATGTGGGTATTAAGCTTGCAGTAGAAAAGGGGATTATAATTGGTCCACGAATGCAAATTTCAATAGCACCCCTATCCATTACTGGAGGCCATTTTGATTTCATGCTTAACTCCGGATTTGACATCAAACCAATGTATCCAGGATATCCCGATGGAATTGCTGACGGTCCAGAAGAAGTTAGGAAAGCCGTTAGAAAAATCATGAGGGCCGGTGCAGAGGTTATTAAAGTCATGGTCACGGGAGGAATTATAAGTGCAAATGATCATCCAGAATATCCGCAGTTCACACCCCAAGAATTAAATGTTATTGTTGAAGAGGCAGGATATCGAAATTTACAAGTCTTTGCACATGCACATGGGAAACAGGGATTAATAAATGCTGTTAATGCTGGAATGAACTCAATTGAACACGGCACTTGTATCGATGATGAATGTATAGGCCTCATGTTATCCAATGAAACATATCTGGTTCCAACATTGATAGCTATGAAAATAAATAAAGAACGTGCCCTTGATGAAACATCAGACATCCCAGATTGGAGCCGTGATGATTCCATACGAATGGAAGGAATTCATGAAAAAAACATGAAAAAAGCATACAAGGCCGGTGTGAAAATAGTGATGGGCACAGATTCGGGGGTTGTACCACACGGACGTAACCTCGAGGAGTTGGGTTACTTGTATGAGATTGGGATGGATCCAATGGAAGCCATAATTGCTGGTACAAAAAGGGCAGCAGAAAGTCTGGGCTGGGAAGATAAAATAGGTACATTAGAAGAAGGAAAATTAGCAGATCTGGTTATAAGCAGGAAAGACCCTTTAAAAGACATAAAATCTCTTGGAAATCCAGATAATATACTGATGGTAGTTAAAGACGGTAGAATAGTTAAAAATCTCATTTAATGTATAAATATTTTAAGGAAGATTTCATATGGCAGATAAACCCAAAAAAAACGCTAACATAAAAATTTCTGGTATGAGCTGTGCATCTTGTGCACTCAACATAGAAAAATCATTGCAAAACCTTGAAGGGGTTGATAAAGCCCATGTAAATCTTGGGACAGAAGAAGCTATAGTTGAGTACGACCCATCTAAACTTAAACTGCCCAGATTAGAGGAAGCAGTTGAAGAAGCTGGTTATGAAGTCATAAATGACCAAGTAACCATCAAAATTGGGGATATGAGCTGTGCAATGTGTGTCAAAGCTATCGAAGATGTGCTTAATAATATAGATGGAGTTAGTAATGTAAACGTTAATTTAGCATCTGAAAAGGCATATGTGACATACAACCCTAAAATGACAGGCATTAGTGATTTCAAAAATGCAATAGTTGATCTAGGTTATCAATACCTCGGAGTCGAAGGTGAAGAAACATCGGATCTCGAAGAGGAGATTAGAAGAAAGGATTTAAATGGCAAACGGAACAGAATTTTGGTTGCATTTGGTTTTGGAATTCCACTTATGATAATCATGTTAACCAACATACCAACACCCATTTACACCCCATACTTCCTACTTTTAGTAGCCATACTTCCTTTTATCTATGTAAGTTATCCAATCTTTAACGCAGCTTACCGTTCTCTTAAAAACAAGAATCTTGATATGGATGTAATGTACTCCATGGGTATCGGAGTGGCATTTGTTTCCAGCGTTCTTGGTACGTTCAGTATATTTTTAACACCCCAGTTTATTTTTTATGAAACTGCCTTGATGCTTGCAGGATTTTTAATGCTTGGACGTTACCTTGAAGCCCGTGCAAAGGGCAGAACATCCACAGCCATAAAAAAATTGGTTGGTATGCAACCAAAAACAGCCACAATTGTCAGAGATGGTGTTGAAGTTAAAATACCTATCGAAGACGTTGAAATTAATGACATAGTCATAGTTAAACCTGGTGAGAAGATTCCTGCAGACGGTGAAGTTGTTTCTGGTGAGAGTTACGTTGATGAGTCCGCAATAACCGGTGAACCAATTCCAGTACTTAAAGATGTGGGAAAAAATGTTGTTGGTGGAACCATAAATAAAAATGGTGCATTGAAGTTCAAAGCAGCTAGAATAGGAAAAGATACTGTACTCGCACAAATTATTAATCTTGTTGAATCTGCACAAGGATCTAAACCACCTGTACAGAGAATAGCTGATAAAGCAGTGACATATTTTATACCCACTATTCTTACTATTGCAATTGTTTCATTCTTACTGTGGTACTTTGTGTTTGGAAGCACGTTACTATTCGGTGTAACTGTTCTAATATCCATCCTAGTTGTGGCCTGCCCATGCGCACTCGGCCTTGCAACACCTACAGCAGTAACAGTAGGGATCGGGAGAGGGGCCGAATTTGGTATTCTGGTTAAAAATGGAGAAGCATTAGAAATTTCTGAAAAACTAACCACCATACTTTTTGATAAAACAGGAACACTTACTATAGGCAAACCAGAAGTTACAGATATTATTGGATATGAAATGGAAGAAACCGAAGTTTTAAGATATGCTGCAAGTGTAGAAGCTAGTTCAGAGCACCCACTTGGAGATGCAATAGTTCAAAGGGCTAAGAAAGATGGATTAGATCTTCTAGAAATTAGTGAATTCAATAGTTTTGGTGGGAAAGGTGTAAAAGCCACTGTCAATGAAAAAGAAATTATAATTGGAAACAGATTACTTTTTTCTGATAAGGCTATTGAAGTATCAACCCAAGTTGAAGGGAATATATTAAAACTTGAAAATCAAGGGAAAACTGTAATTTTAATGGGAATTGATGGTAGATTATCCTGTATAATTGCCGTTGCAGACACATTAAAAGATAGTACTGTCGATGCAATCAGTGGACTTAAACAAATGGGGCTCAAGGTAGCTATGATCACAGGCGACAATGCAAGAACTGCACAGGCAATTGCATCACAGGTTGGAATTGAAAGAATAATTTCGGAGGTACTTCCTCAAGACAAATCTGAAGAAGTTAAACGTTTACAGGATGAGGGAGAGGTCGTTGCATTTGTTGGAGATGGAATAAATGATGCACCAGCACTCGCACAATCAGATGTTGGAATAGCAATAGGGAGTGGTACAGATATTGCTATTGAAAGTGGAGACATTGTACTTATTAAAGATGATCTAATGGACTCTGTTTCTGGGATTCAGATATCTAAGAAAGTTATGGGTCGTATAAAACAGAATCTGTTTTGGGCGTTTGCCTATAATGTGATATTAATACCTGTAGCCGCCGGAATTCTATACCATCCTTTCGGTATAACTTTCAGACCAGAATATGCAGGACTAGCAATGGCATTAAGCTCAGTTACTGTTATTAGCCTTTCATTGATGTTAAAAGGGTATATTCCTCCAGCAAAAAAAATATACAACAAATCTAGATAATTATTTTGAAATTAAAACAAAATATCCGAATAAAATTAATTTCTAATTTTTTTAAGGTAAAATATTAATAAAATATCAAGTTAGTTAAATTACTAATTTGTATAACGAGACAATTTGAAAATTAAGTTAATTGGAAAAAATTAAATCACATTAAAGACAGAATAATATGGTAGAAGTAAATAGAAATGAAAGACTTATCTGAAAGGTGATAACATGGCAGTGGATCCTATATGTAAAATGGATGTAGATGAAAAGAGTGCTAAATGGGTAAGTGAATATAAAGGAAAAAAATATTATTTCTGTACACCTGGATGCAAAAAACAGTTCGAAGAGGACCCTGAAAAGTACGCAGAATAGTTTAATTTTAGGAAAGGATAGAAAAAGTTATCCTTCTCTTTTTTTAGAATATTTTTTTTAATATGATTAAAAATTTATTCAATAAACGTCTTCTTTCATTATTTCTCTGAGTACAGCTGTTGCATAACAACCCTTTGGAATTGAAAACTTGGTAATAATTCCTTCAGGTGTTTCAACAGCAGACACATCCCAGATTTTAAATCTTAAAGCTCTCCTAAGTCCGTGACTTCCTAATTTAGGAGTTTTTGGACATTCAAAATCTTCTAGTTTGATTCCTTCTTCATCAAGAACCTTGTGTTCCAATTCCCCCACAACTCCACCAGCAAGAGGTACTTTGGTACCATATAATGGTGCTGTTGGATGAACTTCAAATTTTTCTATTCTTTTATTTATATCAGTTAAATCAAATTCATGGACTATGTGTTCTTCGTTATCAATTATTATATCTCCTTCAACATATTTGTTTAGTCCAAGTTTTGATCTCTCACTGACTGCTTTATTAAATAGATAGGACTGGTAAGCATGTACAAACATCCTTTTTAATGGTTTGGGAAGACTTTCAAGAGCTATTCTATAAGATTTTTCATCGAGTTCTCCTTTTTTTCTCATTTGTTTAATGAGTTCTCTAAGCATCATCTTTTCGTAACGCATGCCTGATGGCATGCTTTCGTAGGCTTCTTCTAATTCTCCCTCGTCATAAAATGATCTGGCAGCTTTTATATGATTCTTCTCTCCATCATATGGATTTCCTATATATGAATCAACAGCACCTTTTATGTCATTGTGAACCAAGAACTCTCCTACTTTATGCGTGTTAGATCTGTTTTTTCCAAACCTCTGCCATCCAAAATAGTTAGGAACACCAACAACTTCAAGTTGACTTAGAACATTATTTGCAGTTTTTACATCGTTTTGTGGATCGTTTGTATCTCTTATTAAAATTTTGAACTTGTTACCTATAAGCTGTCCAATTCTAAGCTTTTTCTCGTTCTGTTTGATTTCAAGGATTTTTACATTGTACAATTTATCTTCGAGACCTTCAAGATCTGATGCTTCACTGTTTGAGACACATAACCACTGTCTTGTAAGTGCAGATTTGTCCTTCATGCCGGCAAATCCCATTCTTTTACGGCTGATCTTCATCTCTTTTGCAATATCTAACACAACATCAAGGGTGTTTCTTCCAATTTTTTCAATTAAAAGCCATGTATTTGGACCTGTTCCACTTGGGAGATGTTCAGGTATTTCCTCTACATAGAAATCTTCATATTCTGTCCTTATCTTACCCCCAATTCCTTTATCTTCAGTTACATATGTTTCAGCGTTTAACATTGGGCTTTTTCTCCTATATTCCTTATGAAAATGAAAATTAATAATGATTAAGTCTTCTAAATAATCAATTCTACAACAATATTTTATAGATTGAATGAGATATTATGATGTCTGTTTGTGTGATATTGTTTATTGTTCTTAATTCTATTGAGAATATGAATTATTTTATCTAACATTAAATTCAACGACGGTCCACTAATCTTTTAGGTCTTCCTTTTATACGGTAAAATTCAAGACCCTCTGATTCAGTAAAATCGAAGATCATGTGAAAAGTTCCATCGATGTATGCTTGCTGTAGACCAGGCTTATATTTAAGGAAGGTTTTGATGAAGTTGTTCTCTACCATATCTTTGTCACAACTCTTAGGATCCTTACATTCCATTCTAACTCTTAGTGTGCTCTCATCTTCATCACCATATAGAAACGCCTCGTATTCACCTGTGAGACAATCCATATTATCACGTTGGAATATTCCTTGTTCAACATCTACCCTGTTGAATGGGAAACCACCAACCCAAACAGTTTCTGATTCTCTTTGAGGATTCAGTATTCTTAAATGTGTTCTACCACATTTGCATTTATCCCTTGTAACAACTACTGTAGTGTCGTCTGTATCGTAATTAATCAAGAGATTTCCTGTTTTTCCACCAACTGGTAAAAGAGTTGTTAGTACTATCCTACCACACTCCCCTTCTTTAACAAAGTTTTCGAGTTGGGGATTGTACAGATCCAAATGTACAAGATCTTCAGGTACATGTAGTCCTGCCTTCTTGATGCATTCTCCACACATAGTGCCTTCGGTACTTCCGTATGTATTGTAAACAGGCACATCCCATACTTCTTCAAGATAGGTTCGAGATTCCTCTGAAAAACTTTCACCACCCGCTATTAATCTTTTGATGCTGGATTCCTGAGGTTTCATTCCCTCTGATTCCATTCTCCTAGCAAGGCGTAGAAGTTTAAAAACACTACCCACAATACCCGTTGGTCCATAATTTCTTATAATTCTAACAGGAAATGTGCATTTTCCCTCGGGAATTATAGTCATGCCAATTCTTTGAGCCGCTAATGTCATTGTATTGGCTCCTACATTCATGCCATAGGATGCACATACAACAACCCTGTCGCCAGATCCAAAGTTTTGGGATACAAATGCACGAGCATATTTCTCAGCGTAGCTCTTCCAATCATTCCATGTTAAGAAAAATGATTTAGGAACCCCACTAGTTCCGCTTGTTTCGTGGATCGTGAAAACATTTCCCCAAGATGTTGATTTAAATTCAAAATCACTTGTTTCTGGAGGTTGATTTTTCCTGATAACACCACCAGAAATTATTGGAAGTTCCCTGAGATCTTCATGATTATGAACATCATAATAGTTCACACCGTTTTTATCGAACCATTTTCTGTAATAGGGAGAATTTTCGTAGGCATATTTAACGGTGTAACGTATACGTTCGTCCACTAGTGCATCTAACTCGTCACGAGGCAAAGTTTCCATATCTTCCCTGAAGTAGGATACCATATTTTCCTTCCTTTAAATGTATTATGTTACTCCTTGGATAAAATATGATTCCCATCAAGAATAAAATATTAAAAATTGATTATCATTGTAATTAATGGAAAATATGATTAAAAAAACAATTATTTAAATTCCAGGATAATTTTAAGTACCTTTTCTGAGTCTTTAAGATCCTTCACTATAAAATCAGCCCCTGCTTGAGCGAGTTCTTCCTCTGAAAAGTCTCCAGTTGCGACTCCAATAGTTTTAACACCTACTTTCTGACCTCCGACAATGTCCCTAGGTGTGTCTCCAATTAGGAATATGTTTTCGGTATTCAGCTTCCCAAGAGTTTGTTCAGATGCTTTAATTGCATTTTTAACCAGTCCACTTCTTTTTACGATCTTATCACCAAAACCACCAAAATGGAAATATTTGTTCAATCCTACTTTTTGCAGTTTCAACCATGCAATGGCCTCCATATTGCCAGTTACTAAACCCATAGGTATACCAACTATTTGGAGATTTTCAAGAAGTTCTTTAACTCCTTCAAGTACGTACAGATCTTGTTTTTGGAGTGCATCGCTATATTTTAGATACATTATTTCCATACATTGTTCTAATCTGGATTTAATAGTTTTTATGTCGATATTTTCTTGTAAAAGAGTTTCGCATATGATCTTAAGATCAGTCATTCCCTGCATATTCTTTACAGGTGGAGGGTTTTCTATCCCATAAACTTCGGATAATGCATTTTTTAGAGCAGTGTAATGAACTGTTGAACCAACAAGCAACGTTTTATCAATATCAAATAGTACCAATCTATCCATAATATGCCTCATAATAAGTTAAAATTGAATACGCAGTAAAAATATCTATTTTTTTGATAAAAGTTCTTCTGATGCATTTTGTGCAGCTTCGAGTATCATACTTTCATCAAGTGTTGTAAGTTCCCTATTCTTCATGAGGATCTCACCGTTACATATCACTGTATCGACATTACCCCCGTTTGCAGAATAAACAATATGGGAAATTGGATTTCTAAAAGGTGTGAGTTGAGGAGATCTTGCATCGATAATGGTAATATCAGCCTTTTTCCCTACTTCAATACTACCAACTTGGTCTTCGAGTCCTAAAGAGTTAGCTCCATTAATTGTAGCCATTTTAAAAACTTCTTCTGCTTTTAAAACAGTTGGATCCATTGTTGTTACCTTCTGAAGTAGTGCTGTCATTTTCATTTCTTCAAACATGTCCATGTTGTTGTTAGATGCAGGTCCATCTGTACCTATTGAAACACATAGTTCTTTACGAAGAAGTTCTGAGATTGGAGAAACTCCAGATGATAGTTTCATGTTGCTTGAAGGATTGTGAGAAAGTTTAACATCACTTTGTTTGATTATGTCTATTTCATTCTTGGATAACCACACTGCATGTGCTGCTGTTACTTCGCTTCCTAAAAATCCTATTTCGTCTAAATATTCAAATGGACGCTTTCCATGTGCTTCTAAAATGTCAGAAACTTCTTTTTGAGTTTCAGAAACATGTATATGTATCCTTACCCCATATTTGGCAGCCTCTCTTTTGACTTCGCTTAATAATTCTTGTGAACATGTGTAGGGTGAGTGTGGTCCAAATGCGACTTGGATCCTACCATCCCCAGTATTATGACATTTTTTTATTATTCTTATAGATTCTTTAAACTCTTTTCTTCGCTTTTCCTCATCCCCAAAATCTATCATACCGTGAGATATTATTCCTCGAAGTCCTGCATCGTCTACTGCTCTTGCAACATGATCCATGAAGAAATACATGTCATTGAAGCATGTTGTGCCTGATTTGATCATTTCTGCACAGGCAACAAGAGCTCCGGCATAACAGTATTCAGGGTTTAGTTCTGCTTCAACAGGCCATATATAGTTGTTTAACCATGTATCTAATGGCATATCATCTGCAAGACCCCTCATAAGCGTCATTGAAAGGTGAGTGTGAGTATTGACCAATCCGGGTATTAAAATTTTATCTGATGCATTTATAACTTCATCCGCATCATTTTCACCTAATTTCTTTGATATTTCAACTATTTTATCGTTTTGTATTAGTAATGAGCCTTTTTTAATTTCATTAGAGATGATTGTAGCATCTTTTATAAGAATGTTTTTACTTTCCATGTTCACACCAATATATGAATTGAGGGAAGAACATAAATATCTAACAGTTCAAATTTTAGAATATTATCAAATAATTTGTACCAAATCAAGATTTAAACATTTTTAATAGGAGGATTTTTAATGCAGATAAGAATAGCACTGCCTTCCAAAGGAAGGATCAGCGAACCTGCGGTCAAGCTTCTGGGCAAAGCAGGAATTGGAGTAAAGGATACTGCCAACAGAAGGCTCTTTTCAGAGACCTATGATGATGAAATAAGTGTTATGTTTACAAGAGCTGCCGATATTCCTGAATTCGTTGCAGACGGTGCAGCAGATATTGGGATGACAGGTCTCGATCTCATAGAAGAAAACAGTGCATCGGTTGAAATACTGGAAGATCTTAATTTTGGAAGCGCAAAACTTGTTTTAGCAGTTCCTGATGATTCACCTATCGATAAGCTAGGAGACATTGCAGATGGTGCATTGGTTGCAACTGAATTTCCCAATTTAACCAAAAGGTACCTCAAAACTAATGGTATAAACGCCAAGATAGTGGAATTAAGCGGGTCAACAGAGATAGCACCTTTTATTGGAGTAGCAGATATCATTGCAGATCTAACCAGTACCGGCACCACTTTAAAAATGAATCATCTCAAGATCATCGATACAATCCTTGAAAGCTCCATAAAACTCATAGCAAATAAAAAAAGTTATAAGGATAATAATGAAAAAATAGAGGCCATTAGAACGGGTATTAAAGGAGTTTTAGATGCAGAGGGCAAAAAACTTGTCATGATGAACGTTGAGAAAAAATTCTTAGATGAAATAAAAATGGCCATGCCGGGATTAACAGGCCCTACAGTTTCAAATGTGCTTTCAGATAAAGATATTGTTGCTGTACATGCAGTTGTTAATGAAAAAGAGGTATTTAATCTTGTGAATCATCTAAAGAAAATAGGTGCACGTGATATTTTAGTGGTACCAATAGAAAGGATAATCTAGGAATATGCCAACTTTAATGGAGTAATTTCAATGAAATTAATCAGTTTTAAAACAGAGAATAGGGATAAAATCGGAGTTTTAAAAGGAAAAGAAATTACGGAAATTAATTCTTCAATGATTGATGCCATAAAATCTCCTAATATTGATAAATTTGAAAGTTTAGGGACTTATAATATTGGAGAAGTAAATGTAGGTGTTCCTACTTTACCTTCCAAAATAGTTTGTGTTGGTCTAAATTACACTGATCATGCAAAAGAACTTGATATGGAGATTCCTGAAGAGCCTATTATATTCATAAAACCTTCAACTGCAGCCATTGGACATTGTGATAATATAATTTATCCAAAGAGTTCATCACAAGTAGATTATGAAGCAGAATTGGGGATAGTTATTTCAAAAGAAACACATCGTGTAAGTGCCAAAGATGCATTGGACCATATTGGCGGTTACACAGTCATAAATGATGTTACTGCTCGTGACTTACAGAGAAAAGATATTCAGTGGACGAGAGCTAAAAGTTTCGATACATTTGCCCCCATAGGGCCGTGTATTGAAACGGAATTAGATCCCATGCATCAGAATATATCATTGAGACTTAATTCAAAGTTGAAACAAAATTCTAATACTAAAAATATGATTTTTGATGTCTACGAATTGGTTGAATTTATATCTGATATTATGACATTAAAAGCCGGAGATATGATCTCCACTGGAACACCACCTGGTGTAGGGTCAATGAATGTTGGAGAAATTGTAGAAGTTGAGGTTGAAGGAATCGGTGTTCTAAAGAACTTTTTGAAGAGTGAAAATAAATAATTAATTTTTATTATCCTCTCCACGGTCTCATTAATAACTGATTGCTTCGCTTAAACCCACGTCCTTCAAAACCATTATAATACATCCTATTAATACTTCTTTTAAGTTTGAATCCCATTTCAAATAGAATATCTACAAGTACATTGTACATTGAATTGATCTGAATAATTACATCCTCAAATCCATTTAACTCATCGAACTGGAGTATTAATGATTCAATAATCTCTTTTTGAAGCTTATAATCCTTAATACTGCTATCCACAGCTCCCCATACAGTAGGGATTAGATTTTGAGAATATGCTAAAAATCCCGCAGGATTATCTCCATTGAATGCTACTAGAATATCTCCATCCAATTCAAATGTAGCATCTAGATCATTTCTAAAACTCAACCCATTATAGGAACTATTAATCCACTTTTCAATACCGTCTAAAATTGTATCATATTTTGAGGAGAAATTTTACTGGCATTTGTAACATATAGATCGCTTAAATCTATTTTTTTTATTTTAAATTCTTCTGATATCTGGAAAAGATATGAAGGAAATCCAGGTGTGAATCCCATCCGTTGATAGAGCCCTATAACATTTCCATTTTCAGGGAGAACTTCCAGGCCAATCACATTACAATTTTTAATCAGATAATCTGTGCTTTTTGAAATTAAAGCTTTTCCTAATCCCCTATTTTGGTAACTCTGCATTATCCCGAGTGGCCCTAAATATCCTTCATTGCCCATGGTTTTAGAGTAGTTGTAACCTACAATTTTACTTTCATCCCTTAAAACAAAACATCCTTCAGGATCAGACATTCTGAGGGCGCTTAAATTTTTAATTGATCGTGGTTCTGGACGTTTAAATGTTGATTCATCTATCCTAATAATTTCTTCGAGATCTTCCTCTTCCATGCGTTTTATTTGCAACTTATTCACCTAAAAAAATAATTAAAAAAAAGAGAGATGCAACTTCATTCTATGAATATTGCAGGTTTGTATGGCATTGCATTACGCGATTTGCCTTGTGGATCGTAGGTTGGTTTATCGTAGATAATGACTTTAGCATCTGCTTCTCCACACAAGAACTCGATTGAATTGTTCAATGTTGAGTACTCATCGATCTTGCCAATATACTTGATCTTGGTCATTTCTCTTCCTATCTTCTTTGCAAGCTCTGCAATTTCTTTTTTGTTGTCGTGAACATTCTGTTTTATGGCTTCTTGCATTATTTTTCCAATATCTGGCTTGCCAATTTTATTTGCAATATCGAAAAGTTTCCATTTCCATTCAGGTGCTACATAAACATGGATTTTGTTGGGCTTTATGCTAATAACCTTTTTTATCTCGTTAATGTCTTGAGATAATCCATGGACTATCTCTTCACCCTTCTGAACCTTCTCGTCCATGAGATCAATATCATATTGGGGCCACTCAGTAGTTGATACTAACCCACTACCACCGTGTTTTTCCCATAGTTCTTCACATCCATGTGGCACGAACGGAACCATTAATCGAATCCATATTCCTAAAACATATACCATAACATCTGCAATCTCACTCATTGCATTTTCATCCTCTGTTTCATGTTCTATCCTATAAAAGAAATGATCAATATCCTTCTTAAAAAGGAAAAATGAATCTTGGAGAGCTTTTCTTGTTTGAAATCCTTCTAAAGCTTCTGTAGCTTCCTTTATTCTCATATTGACTTGTGCAATCATCCATTTATTTATAGGTTTTTTTACATTTGGGACTGTTTTATGATCTTCGAGACATATCTTAGAGCCATACATCTTTTCAACGCGTTCGGAAAATTCAAAGAACCGGTCTAATCTTTTGCTTATACCCTTTACTTCATTTTCTCTCCAATCAAAATCTTGCCAAGGTTCTGCAGATGACATTAAGAATAGTCTAATGACATCCGAACCATAGGTTTCGATTGCATCTTCAAGCATCACTATATTACCCTTTGATGAAGACATTTTATTACCTTCTAAAAGACCCATTCCAAATACAACTATACCTCGAGGCCATTTATTCCGGGGGAATATGGCTGAATGATGGAATATGTGGAATGAAAGGTGGTTACCAACCAGATCCTTGGCTGATAGTCTCCAGTCTAATGGATACCAATAATTAAATTCATCTTTCATTTCTTTGGTTAGTTCTGGGCTTATATTGTATGGATTTTCTGAATCTGATTTTAACCCTAAGAATATCTCATCAAAGAACTGATCATTAAGATCTTCAGGATCTATATTCTTCATATACTTTGCAATAGTGTAATATGCCATATATATTGTTGAATCACTTAAAGGTTCTATTAACCAGTCTTTATTCCAAGGCAGTAGAGTTCCTAGTCCGATTCTTCTTGAACATGCCCAGTCTTGAAGCCATCCAATGTAATATTTGAAGTTAGCCCTCACTTCCTCAGGAATTATTTTCATACCCTCAAGACATTGATAGGTTGTTTCCTTCCAATGTTCGTCTGAGTATTTTAGGAACCACTGATCATCCAATATTTTTACTACGCATTTAGTTCCGCATCTGCAAATAACTGGTCTTTCAGCAAATTCAAAGAGTATATCTCCTTTTTTAGAATCTAATAATAGTTTGATTATTTTATCTCTTGCATCAACAACCTTAAGACCCTGATACTCTCCAGTATTCTTGTCCATAATACCCTTTGCATGTTCAAGCTTGTATATTTCATTTGTAGCTTCCTTGAGATTTGGATCGTTTTGATTCTTGACTTCTAACTTCTTGATCATATCCTCAGCAGGTATCTCACCGTAACCTTCGAGTTTTATCATGCCAATGGCCTGTATGGATTGAACTTCTTCCATTATTTTGTATTTTTCGAGTTCTTTTTCATCCTTTTTAAGGTCTATGAGTGCTATTAGATCTGCAGGAGCATGTCCTGGCACAGAATAAACTACACCCGTACCATATTCTGGATCAACGAACGGTGCAGGAAGAATTATATGTTCAGCCCCGGTTAATGGATTTTTAACTTGTTTGCCTATTAAATTCTGGGCATTTATTCCTGATTCAATAGAAATGTCTTTCTTCTGGTTGAAAATATTGTCATAAGCGTTCTTAGCCATTATCCATATTTCATTATCTATCTTTACTCTAATATATTCTGAATCAGGATTTAACCAAAGATTTGTGGCTGCAAATAGTGTTTCAGGACGGAATGTGGCTGCAACTAAATATTCTCCTTCTAATTCAAACTTCACAAGTGTGAGTTCATTTATTCCAACTCCTTCACCTTCGAGAAGATCATGATCTCCCACTGGATTTTCGCATTCAGGACAGTATTTAACAGGGTGCTCTCCTATTCGCACTAGGCCCTTTGCTTTTAATTTTCTGAACTGCCATTCAATGAATTTTTGATAATGGGGATCCAGAGTCTTAAACTCCCTCCTCCAATCTATTGTATAACCCATTCGTGTCATAACATCATGATATTCTGTGCTGAAATATTCAACAATGTAATTCGGATCTGTGAATTTTTCAATCTCTTCTTCAGGTACTTTGTGAATATTTTTGTAAATATCCATTGTCCATGGATCATGCCTTTTGATTCGCTTAGCTATCCCAACAACTGGTGCTCCTGTTACATGCCATGCCATAGGGAAAAGAACATTATAACCTTGCATTCTTTTAAAACGAGCATATACATCTGGAACGGTGTAGGTTCTTCCATGTCCTATATGCATTGCACCACTAGGATATGGGTATGCGACTGTCACAAATATTTTCTTTTTATTATTTGGATCCGACGGAAATATGTTGGATTCCTGCCATTTCCTCTGCCATTTCTCTTCAACTTTAATGTCTGTCAAAATGATCACCCCAGAATAAAACTTAAATAATTTTAGTTATGATTAACAATTTCGATATAAGAAATATTTTGCATATTTATAAATAAATAATTTGAAGATAACCCGTTATAAGTCGTATTAAAACAATGAAAATTATCTTTTTTAATAGTTGTTGGTATATGATATCTCAAATTAGTAACTACACTTTTAGTAGAGTAGTTCTGTTTCCATCCATTTTAAATAATTGTTTGATCCTTTATTAACAGTTATTTCAAGTATACACGGAGTTTCATAACTGTGAATGTATTCCACCGTCTTAATAACTTCATCAACAAGTGTAGACATAGTTTTAACAACCATTATAGACTCTGAATCTTCCTCAATTTTGCCTTTCCACAAATACATCGATTCTACAGAAGGAATTATATTAATACAACAAGCTAGTTTAGCTTCCAGGAGCCTTTTAGCTATTTCTTTCGATTCTGAAATCCCTGAAGTCGTTATATAAACTATAGAATACATTATAACACAACCCTTTTTAGGAAAAAATTCATTATTTTCGTAATCCTGGAGAATGTGCTGGTTCAGATTTGTGTAGAGAGTTATTTATCTTCATTTTTATTCTTAAAACCTCTGTAAATGGTATTCCAAGTTTTTGTGCAACTTCCTTGTCATCCAAATTTTTATCAATCATTAAATATAATATTTTATCTAAAAGTTCATATGTTATCCCTAATTCCTCTTCATCTGTTTGACCAGCCCATAAACCCGCTGTTGGAGGTTTGTTGATTATTTCTAGGGGCACTCCTATTTTTGATGCTAACATCCTAACCTCGGTCTTATAAAGATCACCAATAGGTAACATATCAACACCACCATCACCGTATTTGGTAAAATAACCAACAAGAAGCTCTGTTCTATTTCCTGTACCCACTACAAGTCGATTGAGATCATTAGCATGGTAATACAATATCATCATTCTTATTCTGGCTTTAAGATTAGCATTTGCAATATCTCTATGATCTGAATTTCTTTTATCCCTTGTATGGATGCATAGATCAGTAAATGGGGCGATTAGATCGTCAACATGAATGATCTCATATTCAATTCCAAGAGCCTCCGCAACGATTATTGCATCTTCAACATCCTTTGGAGGTGTTGTAACTGTGGGCATTATAATTCCCAATATATGATCATTTGTAATGGTTTTAGCACATAGATATGCTGTTGTTGACGAGTCCAATCCGCCACTAAGGCCAATAACAACCCCTGATGTTTGGGATTCCTTCACCTTTTCATCAATAAAACTAGATATTGATCTAACAGTTTTTTCCTGATCTATTCTTGGAATGTTAATTGTTTCTTCTTGCATTTTTTACCACGGGTAGAAGGATTTCTAATTTTTATTTTTACAACATTTATTATTTGTTTTTTTAGTTAATAAAAATTAATTAAGTATTCTTTTATTGTTTCAAATTTGAGATAATTTTAATGATTTATTAATTATTACAATATAGTATAAAATAAGAAGTATAAATTAATATTTTACCCCAAGAGTTATTTGAATGAAAATTAAATAAAAAGAAAGCAATGAAAAATTGAGTAGTTATACAAATTTAATTATTATTAGACATAAATTTAACTAAGATTTGTTCAATACCATGCAAATAGAATAACTTTAAAAATAAATATGACATATCATACAACAAAGTTAAGCTTATTTTGGCTAATTATTATATTATGAAAATGGAGGCATATTATGGCATTTAAAGACCTTTTTAGATTTAATAAAGGAAAAACTACATTTGTATTTATTGGAGGTAAAGGAGGAGTAGGTAAAACAACCATATCCGCTGCTACAGCTTTATGGTTTTCAAGGCAGGGTAAAAAAACCTTGATTATATCTACTGATCCAGCACACTCCCTATCAGATTCATACGAGAGGAATATTGGTCACAATCCAACACCAATAGCTGAAAATCTTGAAGCTCTGGAAATTGACCCAGAAATTGCTATGCAAGACTACCAATCTAAAATGAAAGAACAGCAAGCAATAAACCCAGGTATGGATATGGGTATGATGCAGGATCAGATGGATATGGCCTCAATGTCACCTGGTATTGATGAAGCAGCAGCTTTCGATAAGTTCCTTCAGTACATGACCACAGATGAGTATGACATAGTAATATTTGACACAGCACCAACTGGACACACTCTAAGGTTACTTTCGTTCCCTGAAATGATGGATTCATGGGTTGGTAAGATGATAACTGTAAGGCGCCAAATCGGAAGTATGGCCAAGGCATTCAAGAATATCATGCCTTTCATGGGTGACGAAGAAGAGGAAGATAAAGCTTTAGAGGATATGGAAGAAACTAAAAAGAGGATAAAAGTAGCTAGGGGCATTATGGCAGATCCTATGAGAACATCTTTCAAAACAGTTGTAATACCTGAAGAAATGTCTATTTACGAATCTGAACGTGCTATGGATGCACTTCATAAGTTCAATATGACTACTGATGGTGTTATTGTAAACCAGATCCAACCTGAAGAAGTTGATTGTGAGTTCTGTGCAGCAAGAAGAAAAATTCAGCAGCAAAGGCTTAAAACTATCCAGCAAAAATTTGGTGGACAGGTTATAGCTGAGATACCTCTACAAAAATATGAAGTGAAAGGAATGGACCGTTTAACAGAGATTGGAGATATCCTATACGGAAACCACATCGAAGAAGTTAAAGCACTTCCAATGACATAAGTAAGGATTTTTAAATCCTTTATTTTAATTTTTTTATTTAATTAGACTTCTTATCCGAAATTATTTTTATTAAATCTATTTTTAAGGATTATTTGCAACACAGTATCTACAAAGGGAAAGTTCATCTTTAATAAAAATATTTTTTCCGGTACAAACATAGGATCCCTCACTTCGATAAACTTTTGATCCATTTGAAAAAATAATTCCCGGCGGATGTAACGGTTTTTTTGCAATATAAGTTAAGTACAATGATATTATCTTTATAAACTCCCTAAATTCTTCATCATCTGGTGCATATAAACTGAAATAATGATCTATACTCAGTTTAAAATCTTCTAACTCCTTCCCATCAATTTCATCATCATTTCCTTTAAATTCTGATCCCATAATCTCATTAAAATTTTCCAGATTATATTTAGAGATAATATTCATCGGAGAATTATTCTCTTTATTCAATAATCCCTCATTTGATGAAACTTTTGATTGATATTTTTTAATATCTCTTTTAAGTTTAAGAAACAACTTGGAACTTTTAATTTTTAACACCAGAATATCTTGATTAGTAGATAACTAACACACACATATAATTAAATTTCTTATTAACTACTTCTTTGAGGGTAGTTTTTAATATTCTTTCATCAGAATAGCTTAATTTTTCACATACAGCAATATTTCGATCTGGATCGATACCGTGATCTAGTAAAAAGTTTGCTAATTCATCTACTGTTCTATTTGGGAGAATTATGGTTGGTTTCCCATTCGATAACATTGATATGATTCCATTTGAAAGCCCTTTACCATGCATTGTAACGATGTTGGCTTCGTCCCAAGGGATTTGAAGTTTTGCAGCACATATCTGAACAGAACTTATACCTGGAACAACTTCAATATCAACATTATCAACTAATTTTAAAATTGGTTTTAAAACACCTGAAAATCCAGGATCTCCTGTTGAGAGAAGTGCAACTGAACTGCCTTGACAAGCTTTGTAAACTGCAACCTTGAATATTTCCCCCATATTCCAGGCTCCGAGCTCTATTTTCTCATTATCGACATCATCAAACAGTTCAAGTGCCCTTCTACTGCCAATTAGAATATCTGATGATTCAACAACCTTTCTAGCTTTAAATGTTAAATATTCTATGGATCCTGGCCCAATTCCAACTATATGCAGCTTTGACATTTTTTATTATACTCCGTTACTAACATGATTGGTTCTATCAATTATTAAATTTGTATTCTTAATAGCCATTTCCTTTAATTAGTTAATCCATGAAGAAGTTTTCTTCAAGTAAAATACTTTAATAATTTAATTATATACATCGAAATTATTATTTAACATGGTCTTTTAAATTAAACTAGAGATTCAAGATTATTTTAACCAAATTCAGGAAGGATAAAAATGCTTCAAATCGCAGTAACAGGAAAACCAAACGTTGGAAAATCATCTTTTTTTAACTCTGCAACTTTTTCAGATGTAGAAGTGGCTAGTTACCCATTCACTACTATAAATGCTAATAAAGCAGTTGCACATGTAGTAACAGAATGTCCATGTGTCGAATTAAAACTTACTTGTAATCCTCACAATTCAAAATGTGTTGATGGCAAAAGATTGATTCCCGTTGAACTTATAGATGTTGCAGGACTTGTACCAGGAGCACATGAAGGTAGAGGTCTTGGAAATAAATTTTTAGATGATTTAAGACAAGCAAAAGCATTCATCCATATAATAGATGCTTCAGGATCCACAGATGAAGAAGGAAGACCATGTGAACCCGGAAGTCATGACCCCCTCGAAGATGTGGAATTTTTAGAACATGAAATTACAATGTGGCTCTTTGAGATTTTAAAGAAAAATTGGAACAAAATGATACGGAAAGTTCTATCAGAAAGGTTGGATCTCGCTAAGGTTATTGCTGAACAGTTAAGTGGAACAGGAATAAAACTTGAAGAGATAATTGAAGCCAAAAAAGTTGTTGATAAAGATTATGATAAATGGGATGATTCAGATATCATAGCTGTACTTGACGATCTAATTAAAAGATCAAAACCAATGTTGATAGTTGCAAACAAGGCTGATCTACCAACATCCGAAGAGAATATTAAACGTCTTGAAGAAAAATATGGGAAGGTTATACCCGCCTCAGCAGAATCAGAACTAGCACTTATACGCGCATCCGAGGCAGGATTGATAAGTTATTTCCCGGGTGATTCTGATTTTCAAGTAATTGAACCTGAAAAACTCAACGAAAACCAGATGAAAGCTTTAAATTATATCAAAGAAAATGTTCTTATGAAATATGGGAGTACTGGAGTTCAAGAAGCACTTAATAGAGCAGTCTTCGATATTTTAGACATGATAGTTGTTTTTCCAGTAGAAGATGAGCATAAATTATCCGATCAAAAAGGAAATGTTCTACCAGATGCTCTCCTCATAAAAAAAGGTTCAAATCCACGTGATATGGCATATGTAATACATACAGATATAGGTGATACATTTATGCACGCTTTAGATGCTAGAAGCTGCAGAAGAATTTCTAGTGACCATGAACTAGAAAATCGTGACATAATAAGTATAATTTGCCGCTAAAGGGAAACATAATGAAAAACATAATATTTCATTAAAAAATATTTTATAACAATAAAATTCTTATCTGTATTACTTAAAGCGCTGCAAGTAATATGATTTTGATCGTTAATTTATGAAAATAGAATATTTAGATACAATAAGAATTTGTGAGGATATAAAACTGAATGTAAAACTAATAAATGAGAAATAGCCCATTATGAAGTTACTTGAATGCATTAATATCATAGTGTATTGTGATTTACAATATGTATTGCATTTTGGATTATATATTCCATATTTAGATCGTTAAATATATACCGATAATGAATACGAATCTAAAATGACCCACAGAGACTAAATATTGACAATTATCAATTAATATACCAAAAGGAGCAATTAATGACATTCAGGAAATAACAACCAAACAATCAATATAAAATTTAAAACAAGAAAATATGAGTAAATAGCTAGCTCTTTTTTTTAATTTAGTATGACCTTTTAGGATATGTATTTAAATTCAATCTACATTGAATATGTAGATTAAAGATGTAATGTCTCTAGAAGGCATCCCTATTTAAACATTCAGGATCATTTCATCTTGAAAAGTTTGTCTTCATCAGACTGGTTTTCTTTGGCTGTCACATATTTAGGTGTTAGTCGATAAATCGAAACTGAATTTCCATCAAAGGAAGATTTATATTTTTCAATAAGTGTAGGGGTTAGTGGATGTTTATAATATCCGGGTGTATATTTTTCAATAAGAGTCTGGAGGACAAAAGCAGCTTCTTCAAAATTTACAACCTTTTCCACCTTTCCAAAAAGCATTACACTCATATATGCTGTGTCGGCATGACAAGGCATTGGATCTGTTACAGTACCATATTTTTCATAGATTGTAAAACAAACAGAAGGCTCTGATGAAAGGATAGTTTCTTTCTTACCCGACCCCATACCATGAAAGAATAATGAACCATTACTCCAAATGAAGTTGACTGGAACTGCATATGGAAAATCATCACCATTCATTCCAATTACGCCAATTCTTGACTCTGATAAAAACTTTTCAATTTTCTGTTTATCTTTACAATCTCTCTCTGCATATCTAATCTGATTCATATGTGATCATCTTCCTTTTCCATTCGTTTTAGCTGTGTGAGGAACATATTCATCAAATAATTATCCTGTGTAATATATTCTGGATGTGAGAGCAGTTCTGTTGGTGTTTGAACAAAATCACCAGGAACCATCTCATCTTGACAGTGATTCAAAAGGTTCTCGATAATCTCCTCTGTGTTTTCTAAGTGAAACTGAAACCCAAACACCTTTTTTTTATATATAAATGCCTGATGACTGCAAGCATTATTTTCCGCTATGCAGATTGTATCATCCGGCAGGGTACTAAATGTATCTCCATGCCAATGAAAAACCGTCGGCTCTTGGGGGAAAAATGAGAATAACGGAGAAGATCTTGCCTCGCTACTCAACTTAACGGGAAACCATCCAATTTCTAGATGTGGATTTTCAGTTATCTTCCCTCCTATCACATCTGCAATCAATTGGGCTCCAAGGCATATACCAATCACCACTTTTCCAAAATTAATAGCTTCTCTGATAAATGTTTTTTCATTAGCAAGCCAAGGATAATTTTTTTCATCATAAATATTCATTGGGCCGCCCATAACAATCAACCAATCGTAATCTTTATGCGCGGGAATATTTTCATCATCATAGAACTGTGTACTTGTTACATTACAACCATTTTCTCGAGCCCATGTAAGAATGCTTCCAGGGTTTTCAAATGGTACATGTTGTAAATAATGAAGTCTCATTATAAACCTCCAAAAAAAATTCTATTTTCAGAATTTTAAATTTGTTGAATGCACCACTTGTGTGATGCACCCCCAAATTCAACTGATTACACTGTTTATCTTTAATGAAACAGATTTGTTCCCTTTAAATATCACAGTCCAGATGAACTTTATTGTCCTAGAATTTACCATACATTAAGGATCCATTCTTTGTTCTTTTTATATTCCATATCTGTGAACAATACATTTGCCATCTCCTCAACGAGCCATATAGCTCCGGCATATCCTAAAATAGGATGTCTGTAATAACCTGCCCTATCGTATACAGGAAAACCTACCCTGAGCATTGGAATGTCATTATCAATTGAAGTAAAACGACCTTTTGAATGTCCCATAATCAGATCAAGATCAATTTCCTTATTTTTAATTCTACTTTCCAAATCCCAAAGATCTGCATTTTGGACAATTTCCATGTCATATTCAACTTTTTCTTGAAGCTCGATAATACGAGGATCTTTCGAATATTTTTTATTGTCATCACCAAGCAGAAGTAATACAGGTTTCATTTCCAGATCCAGGCAAAATTCTGCGAGGCCTATTACAAGATCCGGATTTCCATATATCGCAACTTTCTTATCTGCAAAAAACATGTGGATAAGATTTGTCATTGTATCGATTGCTATACCACGCTCACGTACAAGGGATTGAGGAATGGATTTACCAGTCATTTTTTTTATATTAGCTAAAAATGCATCGGTATTTCGAATACCTATCGGGGTTGGTCCAATGACAGCAGGAACTTCAAACTCTTTTTCAAGATAGTTGGCTGCTTGACCACCTTCATACCTGTTAAGTGCTATTGTGCCAATGGCATTTGCTGTACTCTTCATATCTTCGATTGTTGTACTCCCATGTGAAACTGCTTCCCCATCAGGCATCAGTGGAGAAACAAAACTTTCAATTTCAAATAGGACGGTTGCATCCACATCCATCTCTGATAAAAGATGTTTAAGAGCTGTCACGTCACCAGGATTCACCCAACCTGTAATAAGATTAATTTTCCCGTTTGGTTCTTCTTTTTTAGCAAATGCTTTTACAAAATCTCTAACAGCAACATCATAACCCTCTATCATACTTCCCTTGAAACTTGGTGTGTGTATTGGAATTAGATGTATCTCACGATCTGCATATTTTTCTTTCAACAGACCATTATTGAGTTTCCTCACAACCCCGTCAATATCGTCACCAATGATTTCTGTTGAACATGTTGAGATGATTGGAACAACTTTAACATCAGGATATCTCATCAAAAGTACATCAACCGCCTTTTCTACACGATGCACTCCACCAAGTACAGCTGCGTCTTCATGCAAAGATGAAGATGCAAGAAGAAAATTATCCTTAAAATGTTGAGCAAATAACAGGCGTACAAACATTACGCAGCCCTGTCCACCATGAACAATACCAATACAATCTTCAATGCCTATACTGGCATATTGGGCACCTGCAGGCTGGCAGGTGAATATGGGGTTTATAACCCCTGATCGCTCTTTTTTGTTTAATTCACAAGACATAATTTCACCTCTTTAATAGGTTGGGTTGGTAAGCTCCTTATTGAGCGATCCAGATATTGTCAAATAATCTATCCTTTCTTTTAGACCATTCATAAGCAATTTAATCTCATTATTACCCATTGTTGAAATCCATGGATAGGTGCTTTTGAAATCTCTTGCTAATAATACGGCTTCAACCCAATAGCATCTGTCAGCAGGAGTATCGTGTTCAGTTGGCTCCTCGCATAGAATTTGCATTGTTTTTGTAAGAATTCCTTCGTTTTGATCCTTTCTATCCCATGCGCGGGAGTTAAACTGCCATAGACACCATTTCATAATATAGTCAACCAGTTGATCTACCTGATCTTTCATCATGTCTTCCATCTATTCTCCTCCTTAACCAACACTTATGTCTCCCTTTTCCAGTTTAGGGTATTTTTTCCCACGCAGTTTCGTAACACAATCATAATCTCCGGTGTACTCTCTTTCATCACTTATTGCTGCCTCTTCCTTATCAATTTTGACATCGGAAATCATTTGTCGTGTCATGAATCTGTTATCTGTGTCTATTTCATCTTTACTAATGTCCAATCCAGATAACTGATGAATCGGTGAGTAAACAGCGTTGTAAATATCACGTGCAAACCTTACCCATCCTTCAAATCCTTTGTATGGTCCGTTATGATAAGCATGTGCATTAAGATATTGAACCCTCATTTTTTTGGCAACTTCGCCTGGGCGGACACCTGTTAATATTATGTCAGGTTTTAATTCTTTCATGGCTTCTATACCTTCAAGCTCGTTAGGATCATCAATAGCCAGTGCACCGTCTGCACAACGTGCTATACCCTTTTCCATGTCTCCCTGATGGCCAAATTTTGTATATAATGAAACAACATCAACACCCATTTCATCGTGTATCACGTGAGCCCAGTGCCAGAGCTTGGATCCACCAGGCCATAAACAGACTTTGACTCCCTTCAAACGCCTCGCATACCAGTCAAATTCGGGTTTCCATCTAGCAATTTCCTCATCAATAATTGCTTGGGCTTCTTTTTCAAGGCCGAAGAATAATCCAACCTTTAAGAGCGATTCTGAAAGCGGTTTGAAACCAAATCCATCGATATCCATACGAGGGGTCCCATATCTTACCCTAAGCTCGTTACAGATGTATTCTGCTGAGCGTGCACATTCAAGCACGTTGAGTTGTGCCTTGTGCATACCCCTAAGTTCATCATAGGACCCATTTCCTGTAAATGTAGAAAGCACTTGAATACCCATCCTTTTGAAGTAATCTACCATCACTTCCTGGTCACCCTGGATGTTATACTCTCCAACATAATTCATGACGTAATCACTTGTAATCTTTGGTTCAAATGTACCAACTTTTTGGTTCACCCATGCAATATTGATTAAATGGTGTCCGCCTGACTGGCTCGGACCTGCAAATCCTGGTGAATTACAGACGAAAATATCAACATCAGGCATCTCACCCATCACTTCCTTCGCAATTGCATCGATATCATCCCCGATCAATGCCGAAGCACATGTTTGATAAACTGACATTCGTTTAATTTCAGGAAATGTTTTAAATGCATCTATTATATTTTTCTTTAAAAGTTTTTCAGCACCAAAAACGATGTCTTTTTCTTTCATGTCGGTTGCAAATGTATATTTGAACTGGAAATTGTCGTTATCACTAATATACCTTTTTGTTTGCCACGTGTCGTAAGTACATCCTACCGGTCCGTGGCACAAGTGGATAACATCTTTCATTGGAGTACCGATCACATGCTTTGCCCCGCAGAACGCACATCCCCTTTCGGAAATTGTTCCAGGAATTGTATTAAGATAACCTAGAGGAAGACATGATGTTAAATCTTCTCCCTCCCCTTTTACAACTGCATGTTTTTTTCTCTCAGGAATGCATTCACTGCATTTAAATTCATGATACGGCATTATATTTCCTCCTTTTAAGTAGATATTAAATTTCATTAGTTTTGGCTAATACTAGGTTCGTATTTTTTGAAATCATTATATTTCATACCCCTTGGATTCGAATTCATCCAACATCAAATTAATTATTTTAAATTATTTTTAGCTTAAATTGCTTATGAAATTGCATTATCTCCAGTTTCCATTGTTCTTACCCTTAATGCATCATCTATTGGTGAAACAAAGATCTTACCATCCCCAATTTGGCCGGTATGGTTTATTTTCATTATGACTTCAACAACAAGAGATACATCTTCATCTGGGACAACCAACGATAGAATTCTTTTTGGGATGTATCTCATTGCCCCATCTGCTTCAGTTAGGTTAGTTTCATTTATTTCCAGTTTGATCTCATTCAGGATCGCTTTTTGCTTACCTCTCCCCATTACTCTTATTGCATTCATTGCAGGGAATCCAAGAAAATCTAGACCTTCTTTAGTCTTTGTTATCATTTTTGGTCTTAATATGGCCATTACTTCTTTCATTTAAAACCCCTTCAATAATGCCTTAAAGGCCGTTAGTCCTAGTTCTAACAGTATACGCATCGTCTACTGGACTTATAAAAATCTTACCATCACCGAAGTTTCCGGTGAACGATGATTCTGTGATTATTTCTACTATTTTCGTGGTTTGTTCATCTTCTGCCACAACTATCAACATGGTTTTCGGTATTTCATCGTAGTAAATATTTTCAAGCTGAATACCCTTTTGTTTACCTCTTCCTATAACATCCATCTTGGTGAGGGCAGCAAATCCCGCTTCATCCAGGCTATCAACCACATTTTCCACTTTTTCAGGTCTTATAATTGCTCTTACCATTTTCATAGTCCCCACATCCCTAATCGGTTAAACCATATTTCAGTACCATTTCTTCAAGTTCTTCCATTGTCATTGGCTTAGGTATTACAAAGTTTTCGTTGTTGATTATTTTGCTTGCAAGTTCATTGTACTCGTTTGCTTGGTTGCATTTTTCATCAAATTCAATTACAGATTTCTTGTTGAATTCGGCTTTTTGGACAATGTTGTCTCTAGGAACGAAGTGTAACATCTGAGTACCTAATTTATCACAAAATTCTTTCAGAAGTTCAGCTTCTCCATCTACATTCCTACTGTTACAGATTATGCCTCCTAATCTTACACCACTTTGTTCAGCATATTTAACCATACCTTTACAGAGGTTATTAGCAGCGTAAAGAGCCATCATTTCGCCGGAAGCCACAACATAGATTTCATCAGCTTTACCCTCCCTTATGGGCATTGCAAAACCACCACAAACAACATCACCTAGAACGTCAAAGAACACGAAATCTAAATCCTCTTCATAGACCCCTTGCATTTCCATTAATGTAATGGCTGTAATGACACCTCGACCAGCACATCCAACACCTGGTTCTGGACCTCCAGATTCCACACATTTTATTCCTTCAAATCCTGTTTCCATTACATTTTCCGGAGTACATGCTTCTTCACCCTCTTCTCTGAGAGTGTCCATCATGGTTGTTTGCATTTTTCCACGAAGGATAAGTCGTGTACTATCTGCTTTAGGATCACATCCATGGATCATTACCTTCTGATCATGAAAATAAGCCATTGCAGCAGCTGTATTCTGCTGAGTTGTAGACTTTCCTATTCCACCTTTCCCATAAATCGCGATTTTTCTTACCATTGTAACCTCTCTTTGATTTTTTTTAATTTTAATATTTTATTATAAACGGAAGAAAGCAACCGACTTCCGATAATAAAGCTTAGCCTTTATTATATATAAATATTTCGATCAAAAGTACAGCATTTCCAAAAATTATTAAACATTAACTCAAGTTTCTTATTTGAATATAATATTAATATTGAAAAATATTGTAAATAACTGAACATAACTATATAATAATTTAAAATATCAAATAATATAATCAAAGCACCATATGATAATTCGAATCCTCATATCTTGCAATTAAATCTGTGTATTATTCTACCAATTAAAGTTCAATCTTAATCTGCATTTTTTAATATTCACAATCATAACGTTCCAACAAACTCTTAATATTTATTGTAAAAATTTTTATAACTTTTAAATTAGGTCCAGTTCGTTATCATAACTTAATGGGCTTTGAGACGTTACATCACTGCTCAGTAAACCATATGCAAAAAAACTAGGTTAATATACAAAAAAAATCACTAATAAATTAATACCGGGACATAATAGATTATAAAATATGAAAAATAAAAGATTATATAAAAAGTCCATTACATCAGATCTAATTACAAGGAGATGATATTATGGTTAATTATGCGACTTCTGAAGGATTTACATTCAACATGATAATTTTAAAATCTTTTTCATTATGCGCGGAATGTATCAATATTGAAGCATGGGAAGACCCATCATGTTTTGAAAAACTAAATCTCCTTAAAGATTATAAAAAAAATCTTATTCAATTTGAATTTGTTGACGATTATGAAATAAAACAGAAAGATAATATGGTTGAGGATTTATCTGCTATGATTTCCAAGCTTGAAAGTTTGAAATAAATAAAATTCTTCTATTATAAAAATCTATGAAAATAAATAAAAAAAAATGATATAATACTATAATAATTTAATTTATTATTAGTTATATTATCAAAGAATTTAAGAGGTTTTTTTTGTAGTCAATAAAATATACTCTATTTGAAAATAAATGTAGGGTTTGAACCCCTAAACAAATTAACAATTTTTAGAATTGATTATACAGTTGCGTTGCTAGCGGTTGTGTTATTGGTTGTTACTGGATGTATAGGTAATACTGGGTGTATTGGTTTTGGTTTGTTAACTTTTTTAAGTAATTGTGCTGTATTTGCTACTTCCCACTGTAATTCTTTGGTTTGTATCTGGAATGTGTTGATTTTTTTGTTTGCTGGTGCTGTTGGATTTTTGAGGTAGTTGGTTATTTCGGTGTTTAGTTTATTAGCTTGTTTTTGATCATGATTTAATGCAACAAGTAATATTTTGTCTTTGGTGTTGTTGTTGTATTTTGCTTTTAGTGCGTCAATTTTAGCTATAAGATTGGTTAATTCTTTCTGTGTTGTATTTAATTTTGTTATTTGCGTTGGAGTTAATACAACTGGTTTATTTGTTGTAGTTGTAGGTGTCGCTGCAAATATTGGTGCTGCACTTGCCAATATGGTAAGTACACAAAATGTCGCTATTAATTCTTTCTTCATAACTATTTCGCCTCCGATACCTAAAGTACCCCATATTATGGGACTCTAGGATGTTAACTGATAACCTCATGATCACTTATAAAGGTTTTGAATTAAAATCAAAAAAAACAAGGCATTAGAGCTCTGTTTTTAATTTAAAGCCATCTTAAGAGGTATCGTTTCAACTATTATTAACTGAGCTATATC
The DNA here is from genome assembly GCA_003151535.1 of Methanobacterium sp. Lineage (GTDB taxonomy): Archaea > Methanobacteriota > Methanobacteria > Methanobacteriales > Methanobacteriaceae > Methanobacterium_B. The sequence continues at coordinate 54,075 of PLXT01000077.1, read as the reverse complement.
CGCTGATATCTCCTTTAAATTAAACAGTTATAAACATTATTTGGAAAAAAAGCATCAATCAATCTTTTCCCCCATAGTTTTCAGCTACTAAAATTAACAAACAATAAGTTAAAATCCTTAAAATATACTTATAATAGATTTATACGTTCAATTTAATCTGAAAATGGAAAATTAAAGACAATTATATCGATTTTGTAGATAACTACGTCTTTTTCCTTATAGAAACCATTCACTGATACATCAACCTTATTCAGTCTATTTAAATATTTGAATCGTTCATTTAACTAGTCATAGAAATTATATCAACTTATTATTTTAATGTTTTTATTGATATTATGATAAGTGAATTTTAATTCAATAGTCACTTACAAATCAGATTGCTTTATAATATCCCTTGCAGCTATGATTCCAGTTGCAGCTGCTCCAACAATTCCGCGTGATACTCCAGCACCATCTCCTGCAGCATAAAGACCATCTATCCTGGTTTTCATATTTTTATTCATCTCTAATCTCATGGCATATAATTTTATTTCAGGAGCATAAAGTAATGTGGAATCTGATGCAACTCCGGGTAAAACCTTATCTAAAGCTTCAAGACCCTCAATAATATCTACCACTATCCTATGAGGAAGTGCCATTGCAATATCACCTGGTGTTACGCAGTCAAAGGTTGGCACAACGTTACTTCGTTCAAGTCTTCTCCAAGTTGATCTTCGACCTTTTCTAAGATCACCCAACCTTTGTAGAAGAGGTTTACCACCACCCAATGTGTTTGCTATTGTTGCTATAGAAAATGCATAATCAGTTGTATTTTCAATTGGTTCTGTAAGTTCCACTCTTACTAAAAATGCAAAATTGGTATTTTCAGATAATTTATCCCTCATTGAATGGCCATTTACACCCATAAACTCATCATAAACTTCTTCAACTACAAATCCTTTATTACATACACAAAAAGTCCTAACAAAATCATCATAGGTCTTAGTAATTATATGAAATTTAGGATCCCAGTTAATGGTAGTTACCTCTTCCATTACAATTTGGGGAAGTTCAACCCTAACACCCACATCAACTGGATTATGTTTCACTGGAATTTTAAGTTTATCAGTTTGATCTGATAACCATTTAGCGCCAATTCTTCCAGGAGCTGCTAATAGATAATCACAATTAACAATAAAACTTCCTTCTTTAGTATTTTTGAGTTTAGCTCCTTTCACCTTATTATCCGCAATTATATCTAAAACTTCTGTTTCCAACATGAACGTTACGCCTTTATCTTCCAATTCATTCTTTATAGAATTTATTATGGGTGGGGTTTTATCAGAGCCCATATGCCTTTGTACTATTGGTATAAATTTTATTCCCGAAGCAGCTGCTTCCCTTAGTAAAGGTGATATTGCATCTTCATTTGGAGAGTAAAGTTCTTCAGATGCTCCGTGTTTAAGGAATACTTGATCGATTTTATTAATAATGCTCCATGCTTCTTTATTACTAACAAATTCTTCAAGATTTCCCCCTATGTCTGGCCGTAGATTGAGTTTTCCATCCGAAAGTCCCCCAGCACCACCTAATCCTCCTGTAATGTTACAAGGTAAACATCTTTTACATTTATTGTTTAAAAGGGCTACGCATTTCCTTTCATTTAAAGCCCTGCCTTTATCTACTACAATAACTTTAAGCTTACCTGCCAATTCATTTGCAGCAAAAAGACCTGCTGGACCCGCCCCAATAATCAAAACATCACATTTCATTCGAAAATCACCTATTTCTTTTGTTATCATTAAAATATCTTTATATTATTATTATTATTTTACAAACCAATAAAATGTAGTAATAATCAATTATTTTCTGAAGAGAGAGACATGCATTTCCAGTGTATCAAGTGTAAAAAAAGAAAATAAAATAACGCCTCTGGAAGGCGTTTACAAAGAATTAAATTCTAAAAAGTATATTTTAAACTTTCAATAAATTATTCAACGTTTAAATTTATATCGACATGATTTAAATGAATTAATTAAGCAGGATCCTATGAACACAGTGTGATTATCTATTCTGTTGATTAATTTTAATACTTTCTAATTTTTATTGAATTAATTTTAGTAAAATTTATTAAAGAGAAAAATACATATTTATTTAACTGAATTAAGGGAATATTATGAGTTTATTGAATATATCTATCAATATTGGATAAATTTAAACAAAATATAAACTAGAGTCTTAGTTTAAGATGCTATTAAATGCTAATATTCCTATTAATAATGAATTAATTGTTTGATCAAAATTGGTTTACAATTGAATCTTGGATAAATAGAATTATAAAAAAATTTAGTAGTTTAAAAAAAATGATTATTTTCATTGATATTTTGAGGGAACAATTTCCAAGACTCATAAAGAGACCACTTACCCGTATCCTGATACTGGTTTTGGCAGTAATTGCATATGGAACAATAGGATTCCACATATTAGAAGGCCATGGATGGACTGTTTCATTATATTGGACAATTATAACCATTGGAAGTGTAGGTTATGGTGATTTTTACCCAAAAACCCATATGGGCATGTATTTCACAATAACTTTGATAGTTTTTGGTATAGGTACATTTGCAATTGCAATAGCCTCCATTGGTGAGCTCATAACCAACAATCAACATATGAAGATAATGGGGCTGATTAACGTGAAAAGATCTAAACATATAGTAATCTGCGGATGGACAGAAAGTACAATTCAATGTATAAAAGAAATTGGAAAGGAAAATGAAGTATTTGTACTTGATGAAGATGAAGATGTACGGAAAAAAGCATTAAAAAATGGTGTTAACTATATTCATGGAGATCCAACCAGGGAATCTGATCTTAACAAAGCAAATGTTCTAGGTGCTAAAGCAGTTATTGTTGACATGGAATCAGATTCTCATACCATACACTGTATACTAGGGATAAGGAAAATAAATGCTAAAGTAAGGATAATTGCTGAGACTAAACGTTACGAAAATATAGACCAAATAAAATTAGCCGGAGCTAATCAGATTATATCTCCATTCGTAATCTCAGGAAGACTAATGTATAAAAGCATAGAAGGAGGATACGAAGCAACATTTGTACAAGATGTGTTGGCCGAACATAAAAGTAGGGAGATTAGAGAGGTTAAAGTCTTAGCTGGAAGTTACTTTGCAGGTCAAACCGTTAAAGATGCTGAAATACATAATAAAACAGGCATAATACTGGTGGGAATTGGTAAAAAAGGAGATTTGACCATAGACCCTCCTAATGAATTTATTATAGAAGAAGGGGATATCATACTGGGAATTGGAAAACCAGATGAATTTGAGAAAATTGAAAAAAATGAGTTCAAAAATGAATTTTCATGATCTAATTTTACACTATTTTACATCAAAGATCTAATTTTATATTAATTCTTTTAAATGGTTCAATATGGAGTGAATCATTTTTATAAATATTCTTAAAAGAATATGCAATTATAAGAACTCCTTTTTCATATGCTTCTATTAATGTCTCCGAGAAATCAGGATCCATTGCTTTGTTAGGAGTGAATTCTAAGACATCATCTTTTATTATCAAAAAAAGTACAACGGCATTAAATCCATGATCCAGTGAATGAGTTAACTCTTCTAAATGTTTTTTTCCCCTTAATGTTGGAGCATCTGGAAACTTGGCAATACCATCTTCCACAAGTGTACATCCCTTAACCTCAAGAAGCATTTTAATTTTGTCTTGCTTTGTTAAGATAAAATCTATCCTACTTTTACCATAGGTGTATTCTCTTTTCTGGATGGAATACTCGGATATTTCCCTTATTAAACCAGATTTAATGAGTTCATCAGCAATATCACTGTGAAAACCAGAATTAATTAAAACCCAAATATTCTGATTAAAAACAGCTATCACATCATATTTAGTTTTTCTTTTAGGATTTGGAAGTGCTTTTCTTATTAAAAGTTTAACTCCAGGGATTAAGAGTTCTTTAAGCCTTCCAGGATCCCTCAAATGTGCAATTTCAGTAGATCCATTTTCAATTTCGAAGATAACAATAAATCTATTGGGCCTTTCAATAAATTTTCCATGTATTAAATTTTCTATTATCATTTAACTCCTTTTAGCGTATTACTCATAATTACACTTGATCAGATTCTTTAGATTAATCATATGACACACCCAGTTATTCTTAAAGGTATTTAGTAACCAATTTATAATGGATAGTATTTTTGGGGTCAGACTTTTTCTATAGATGAAAAAATATTCAAATATTATGTCATATATGAATACAACATTCTTAGAAATATTAAGATTACTATGGGATTATCTTGCACCATAACTTATTAAGATTAAAATTAAATCTATAATTCTCAATTCATAAAACGATAATAATAGTTTAAACTAAAGTTTACATAATTTATAGAGGTGATAGATTTTGCATCCAAGACCAAGCCCAATAGCTGCGTCTTTATACACTTTACGCGATATGAATGCTGATGTTATCATATTACACGGTCCACATGGTTGTTGTTTCAGAACTGGCCGTCTTTTGGAGAATGATGGTGTTAGGGTTGTGACAACATCCATGTCAGAAAATGATTTCATTTTTGGTGCTTCAAAAAAGCTGGAAGAAACTTTATTAAAGGTGGAAGAAATGTTCTCACCCAAACTTGTTGGAGTTGTTGGAACCTGTGTCAGTATGATTATAGGTGAAGACATGAAAGAAGCAGTTAAAAGTGCCAATATAAATGCAAAAGTAATTATAGTTGAATCCCATGGCGGACTAGGAGAAGGTGACAATACAGAAGGAGCTATAGCAGTTTTAAATGCAGCTTCGAAGGAAGGAATCATACCAACGAGTGAAATGGAACGCCAGAACAAAATGCTCCTATTAGCAACTCAAATAGAAAAAACCAGAGGAATGGCACAAGGAGGATATATTAAACCTTCTTATGGGGACAATAAAGTAAAAGTAGCCAAACTTTTTCTTGATGCGTTGAAAAATGGCGATAAAATAGCTTTAGTACTTAATGCTAAAAAGGAAACATCCTATCTATTCTCGGACCTATTGAAAATTCCGTTTGAAAAATATTATCCAAATAGTAAGGTCACAATTTTAGCAAATCTCGACGAGAAGGTTGGACTTCCAAGAATCAAACAACATGCAATAAATATTAAAAATGAACTAAAAGAGAATGGAATCATTATCCATACTATAACAGGTGGCCTTGACGAATATCCAATAACTGGAAAGATAGCAGTTGAAATTTTAAAAGAAAAAAAAATTGATATGGTAATTGTTGCAGGAGTTCCACATGCACTCCCAATAGAAGAAATTGAGACTATTAAAATAGCTGTTACAGACGGTCCTAGGTTGGTAGAACCTCTTAAAAAATTAGGATACAACCATGTTGTAACAGAACTTGATGCCCATGCCAAAACACTTGGAACAGACCGGATTGTACCATCAGATTTTGGAGATGCCCTAAAAGCACTAATGGATATTTAAAGAATTTTTATATATAATAGATTTAATAGTATGCCTATATTAGAATAATCATTTTTAAATTTGTAAGGTGATATTATGACAAAAACCATTGGAATGATACTCTGTGGAGGCTTCGGAAAGAGGCTAAGACCTTTAACTGAAACAATTCCCAAACCACTCATAGAGATTAAAGATAATTACACTATTCTAGACAAGCAACTCTTTGACTTTAAAAATGCCGGAGTTGACAAAGTACTTCTTTTAACCGGATTTTTAAGTGAAAAAATTCGTGAAAGATACGGAGACGAATACAGAGGCGTTGAAATTGAATACATCGTCGAAGATGAACCTTTAGGAACATTAAATGCTATCAGATTAGGCATGGATAATATTAAAGAAGGAGAACAATGCGTTATTCGAAATGGTGACGTTGTAGCCGACCTTAATATTAAAAAAATGATCGAACAGGGGCAGAAATCAGATTACCCACTTTCTATATTCGTTACTAAAATGGTTTCACCATACGGAATTGTTGAGATAAGTGGAGATAGGCTTGTTTCATTCAAAGAGAAACCAGTATTAGATTATTATATTAACGGCGGAGTTTACTTTTCAAAAGGTGAAATAGACTTTGGAAGTTTTGAAATAGGAGATATTGAAAAAACAGTATTTCCAATGTTGGCTAAAGATAACAAATTAGGTTTCTATAAAGAAAATGGATTATTCTGGATGGCTATAGATACTTCTAAAGAACTTGAATCGATTAAAAAGGAATATGAAAACAGAGAAGATAAACCATGGGGATATGAAAAGATCCTTATAAATACAGAGAAATATCTGACCAAAGAACTATTTCTAAGAGAAGGATATCAAACCTCTTTCCATTATCATGCTCATAAAGATGAAACCATGTACATTGTGAGTGGAGCAGGTTATATTGAATTTGAGGAACGCAAAGAATATTTTGGAAAGAATGATACCATTCGAATAGAACCCAAAGAAGTACATTCAATAGTTGCAATGGAAAATACAGTTCTACATGAAATTTCAACACCACATCTGAACGATACCATTAGGGTTAAAGATTATTACAAAACCCGTTAAGAACAAAATTGAAGTTTTTTGTATATAATTAACTAATACAATTGTATAAGGCGGGTAAACATGATAACCATTATAGATTATGGATCAGGAAACCTTAAGAGTATAAAAAATGGTTTTAAAAAGATCAACGCCGATACAATTGTTTCTTCTTCATTAAAAGACATAAATGATGCTGAAGCACTTGTACTACCCGGGGTGGGTGCTTTTGGAACTGCCATGGAGAACTTAAATAAATATAAAGACTCCATAAATAATCATATAGATTTAAATAAACCTTTTTTAGGAATTTGCCTTGGATTACAAGTTCTTTTTACTTCAAGTGACGAAACTCCAGATATTCCGGGATTAAATATTTTTAATGGAGAAGTTTTACATTTCCCGGATTCTTTAAAATTGCAGGGACTTAAAATACCCCAAATGGGGTGGAATCAACTTGAAATAAAGAATGAATGCCCAATTTTAGAGGGTATGGATAATGAATTCATGTATTTTGTTCATTCGTATTATGTAAATCCTGATGATAAGAACATAATTGCAGCTACAATAAATTATGGTATTGATGTACCAGCTGTAATTTGTAGGGAAAATATCTTTGCGACCCAATTCCATCCTGAAAAAAGCGGTGAAAAGGGGCTTCAAATACTTAAAAACTTTGTTAAACTGATTCCTAGATAAATTTTTATATCATGAGTGTAAATGAAAATAAGTATATTATTAATTTTTAATGGATAAGTATTAATATATTCAAATAGATAAACACATAAAAGGTGTAGTAAGTGGATATAGAAGGATTCGTAAGGCGTAACATCAAAGATGAGGACGAAAATATAGTCCAGAAAACCTTAACAGATAAAATTTTAGAACACAAAAATATTGATCAAAATCAGGCCAGTCAAATGGCTGAAGCTGTTATTGAAGAGGTTAAAAATACACTTAAAATTGATTCATACCATGATGAGTTTATGAGGGACCTAATAAAATATCCCGAATCACACGTATCAATGGGAGATATAGGAGTAGGATCTAGGGGTGCAGGAGATTTCTTTGTACACAGAAAAATTGCTGAAATTATTTCAAACACCAAAAGTAGTGCATACATATCACCATCAGCCCAAGACGATGGAGGTGTGGTTAAAGCTAAAATTGATTCAAAAGATGTGTATATAACAACAGCTATAGACGGTATTCACTCGAGGCTTAGTGAATATCCATTTTTAGGAGGATTTCATGTTGCCAGAGCTACACTAAGAGATGTATGTGTTATGGGAGCAGATCCTGTAGCAATGCTAAGTGATCTCCACCTTGCAGATGATGGAGATGTCGGGAAATTGTTTGATTTTACAGCAGGAGTTTGTGCAGTATCTGAACTAGTTAACGTGCCACTTGTAGCTGGAAGTACATTAAGAGTAGGCGGAGACATGGTTTTAGGAGACCGTTTAGTTAGTGCAGTGGGCGCTGTTGGAATATCACAGTATCCACCTACAGCAAGAAAAAGAGCAGAATCAGGCGATATAATACTCCTTACCGAAGGTTCAGGTGGAGGTACCATTACAACGACTGCCATATATCATAGTATGTTTGATGTTGTATGGGAGACTATGGACATTAGTTTTATAAAAGCCTCAGAGGCCATATTCCAAGCTGGACTGTTACCTGAAATCCATGCCATGACAGATGTTACCAATGGAGGATTAAGGGGAGATGCACATGAAATAACCAAGACAACCGGTCTTGGTTTGACCTTCTATGAAGACAAAATACGAGCCATGGTAAATCCTAAAGTGCTTGATATGTTAGAAAAGTTAGATATAGATCCATTAGGAGTTTCAGTTGATTCTTTAATGATACTAGCTCCAGAAGATATTGCAGTACATGTCAAAAAGGCCATATCAAACGCAGGTGTTAGAATTGATGAAATTGGATTTGTTGACCATTCAGGCATATCTAAATTAATCAAAGAAACTGGAGAAGAAGAAGAATTAAAACCACTCTTTAGAGAAGCAGCTTACACAAAGATAAAGAAAATAGTTGGAGATATTGAACCAGAAGATTTTGAATCTATGAAAGAAAAAGTACAACAAGCAGCACTCGACGCCATAAAAAAGAAGGATAAAATTGTGAAAACCATTAATGATAGATAAGAATCCAACAACTTCCACTACACCATAAAATAAAAATAAGGTGGTATTATTGATAAAAGAAGATGTTAATGGAATTTTTTTCAGCACAGATGTGACATTAGGGTTAATTCCCCTCATAATCCTTATTTTAACGGTTGCCAATACAAATATAGATTATACTGATTCATTCTTAGAAAAACAATATTTTCAAAAGGCACAAGATACTGCTGAAATCATGGCTACATACAAAGAACATAATGATCAGACCCTATTTCAAAAAGTATCTAATACACTTTCAGAAAACCGATATCAAAAGGCAGGAATAAAATCAGCACGGAATATTACATTCCCCTTTCTTGAAAGAACCATTGGAAACATGAAATATCGTCTTGAAGAAATAAACTACCTCGAAGGGTCTGAAATAATTTCTAATGGAGATATTAATACGGCTAAAAATGTTGGTGTAGCCGTAAAATGTTATGGTAAGTATCTATATAAGTTATATGTATGGCAATAGGGCTCTAACCACCATAATCTGTTTATTATGGTTTTTCAAAGTTTTATAGGATATAATGGTTTAAAATATATTGAGGAAGTTAATCTTATGGATACTCAACAGGAAGTTAAGTCTGAAAAAAAGATTGCAAGGTTAATTTCTAATATTACACAACCCCCTATTGTGTCTATACCAACATTTGCAATTATAAATTATATTCTATTAGGTTTTAACAATTCATTAGTAATAACCTTGGTATGTTGGATATTTGGTGCATTTCTCCCTATTATCACATCTTTAATTCTTATAAGGAAGATGCATACGGATATGGATATAACTGATAGGACTAAACGTACTTTACCACTATTTTTCGCTGTTTGTTCTTATCTAATAGGATTTCTTGTTTTGCTCTCAATGGGTGCTCCTGCATTAACAACCACATTAATGTTAATATACTCTACCAACACACTGATCATCTTGTTCATTAATTTGTCATGGAAGATCAGTATCCATACCATGGGGGTGGCCGGGCCTACAGTAACTTTAACCTACTTATTTGGTTTTCCAGGCTTGTTATTTGGTCTTCTAATCCCATTAGTGATGTGGAGTAGAGTTAAACTTAAAAAACATACAATTTCTCAAGTTTTGGCTGGATGTTTTGCTGGTATAATCTTAACGTTCGTTCAGTTGTATTTTATATTGCCCCTAGTTTAGTAATTTCAAATTTTTTAATCAGTATGTTTGATTTAATCAAGGTCAAATTTAAATAGAAAAAGAATTAATTGATATAATGTTGCTTTTATTCTTGTTTTTATCTAAATAAATAGAAAAAAATTCAAGAGATAAGCCCTGGTAGTGTAGCGGATATCACGTAGGATTGCGGATCCTATCACCCGGGTTCGAGTCCCGGTCAGGGCATTACTATTTTTTTTGATTTATATTTTAATCTTGGTTGATTAACACAAAAATTCATTATTAAAAACTAAAAAGATCAAACCAAACTACAATTTGAATTTGATCCCCTATTTAAATAACTGAAATCTTTATTTTTGTTCAACACTATACTCCTATCCCATCTTTTATCTTTTTGAGGGTAATCCTCCCTGTAGTGAGATCCTCTACTTTCACGACGAACAAGTGCAGATTGTATCACAAGTGAAGCAACTGTGAGCATGTTTTCAATTTCAAGTGCATCCAAAAGATTTTTATTATATCCTGAACCCTCGGGTACTTTCATATCCAAAGATTTAATTTTAAGTTCTCCAATTTTATTTAAAGCAGATTTAAGACCATCTTCATTTCTTATTATTGCTACATTAGCCCACATAGTTTCCATTAGCTCTTTTTTGATTTGGTGAGGGTAAATGTTACCATCTTTAAATATATTCCGAATTCTTTCTTCCTCAGAATTAACCTGATCTTCGTTGTATTCAAATTCATTTGAAAGGGCGTTTTTAGCTGCAAACTCTCCAGCGCGTTTTCCAAATACTTGAGTATCTGCAAGTGCATTACCACCTAATCTATTAGCACCATGTATTCCTCCAGAAGCCTCTCCTGCTGCGAATAAATTTTCAACAGTTGTTTCACCTCCAGGTTTGATCCGTATGCCTCCCATGAAATGGTGTGCTGTTGGTGCTACCTCCATTGCTTCTTTCCTTATATCAACTCCAACATCCATAAATTGAAGTAACATTGTTTCAAGTTTTTCTTCGATTAGTTCATTTGGTAGATGAGTAACATCAAGGTAAACTCCACCATTATCTGTACCTCTACCCTCTCTGATCTCGTTGTATATTGCCCTAGCTACAACATCACGGGTAGCAAGTTCACCTCTTTCATCATAATTTTTCATAAATCTTTCCATATCCACATTAAATAGTTTACCACCTTCACCACGAACAGCTTCGGTTACAAGAACTCCTTTTCTCGATTCAGGAAACAACATTCCTGTTGGGTGGAATTGAATCTGCTCCATATCAAGTAGATCAGCCCCTGCATTGTAAGCTAGACCGTATCCATCCCCAGTTTTTTGTATTGCATTTGAGGTAACAGGATAAAGCCATCCAGCACCCCCACTTGCGATTACAGTCGATTTAGCCTTGAAAATAATAATATTTGAAGTTTTAAGTGATATTCCACATGCTCCAATAACTCGTTTATTTTTTTTATCCATGATGAGCGAAGTTATCATTATCTCATCATAGGTTTCTATTTTTTGACGAATTACTTCTTCTTTCAAAGCCATCATCATTTCATGGCCCGTTCTATCTCCCTGAAAGCATGTCCTTCTAAAACTTTGGCCACCAAATGGTCTTTGGTTCAATTTTCCCGATTCTTGTCTGTCAAATATTGCACCATAGCTTTCGAGCTCTATCAATCTGTCTTGAGCCTCATTAACCAGTATTTTTACAAGACTCATATCGTTTAAATAGGCACCACCTTTCATTGTATCTTCAAAATGTGCTTCTACACTATCATCAGCATCCACATAACCAAATGCTGCATTATAACCTCCTTCAGCAAGTGTAGTACATCCTGATTTAAATGATAACCCTTTAGAAACTATTATAACGTTTAAATTTGATTTTCTAGCTTCTATTGCTGCCTTACATCCAGCGCCGCCTGATCCTATTATCAGTACATCGCATTCGCGTATCTCTCTTTCCATGTTATGGAATTATACTTTGATATTTATTATTCATTCGGTTGGTGTGATGATATTAAAATAAATATAAAAAGGATCAACACAAAATTCTATTATATTAATGATCATTGCCGCATAGTCAACATCACAATCATCACGGAGGCATTTATCTGAAAAGAAAAGAAATAATAAAGCTTGCAAGGAAAGATTTTGAAAAGGCTTGGGTTGAAACTGCCCATACATTAAAAAGACCTCATCACGATGATGAATATCCCAGAATACATCTTAATACCGGGCAATCACATATGTTGTACGACACCATATGGGAGATTAGGCAAGCATACCTAAAACTTGGATTCAACGAAACAGTAAATCCATTGTTTGTTGATGAAGAAGATATTTACAAACAATTTGGCCCTGAAGCCCCTGCAGTTCTAGATCGATGCTTCTTTCTTGCAGGACTTCCAAGACCAGATATAGGTATTGGAATGGATAAAATACAAGTAATTGAGGAAATTGGTGTATCTCTTAACGAAGATAAAATACAGGCGCTTAAAGATATTTTTCGAAGTTATAAGAAAGGGGATGAAAGTGGAGACGATCTTGTACATGATGTTTCAGTAGCACTGGAAGTAGGGGATGCTCTTGGACTTAGGATACTTGAAAATGTTTTTCCAGAGTTACGTGAACTTAAACCTGTACCCGGAAGGACCACACTCAGATCCCATATGACTTCAGGTTGGTTTTTAACACTCCAATCTTTACATAACAAACGTAAACTACCAATAAAACTTTTTTCAATAGATAGGTGTTTCAGAAGGGAACAACGGGAGGATTTGAGTCATCTAATGACTTACCATTCTGCCTCATGTGTATGGGTAGATGATGATGTGAGTCTTGACATGGGGATGGCAGTTTCAGAGAGTGTTCTTGAACACTTTGGATTTGAAAAATTCAAATATGTACCTGATGAGAAAAAGTCCAAATACTACATACCCGGAACACAAACAGAAGTTTATGGTTATCACCCTAAACTTAAAGACTGGGTTGAAGTGGCAACCTTTGGGATTTATTCACCAATAGCCCTATCTAGTTACGGTATAGACAAGGAAGTAATGAACCTTGGCGTTGGTGCCGAAAGGATAGCTATGATACTCCATAAACAAACAGATATTAGGGAAATGGTTTATCCCCAAACATATGAAAAATGGCATTTATCTGATAGGGAACTTGCAACCATGCTACGGATTAATTACTATCCATTCACCAGTGAAGGAAGAGATCTGATGCAAAATTTACTTATAACCGGGAAAGAAAATGGTAATGCACCTTCTCCATGTGAATTTATAGCATTTGAAGGAAATTTTTTGGGTAAAGATATTAGGGTGAAAGTTATTGAACCAGAAGAAGGAACTAAGCTCCTTGGACCTGCCGCATGGAACAGAGTTTACATCTCGGATGGTAACATTATTGGAGTGCCTGAAAAAGATTTTGATGACGATATATCTTTAAAAACCATTGAAAATGGGATTCCAACAGGGATAAGTTACATGGATGGTGTTGCAGCTTATGCAAGCTATAAAATGGAAGAGATGATAGTTAGCAGTAATAGTGAAATGAGTATAAGGACTACACTATCTAAATCATTATCAGACATAAATTTAAAACTAGACAAGGTAGCATTAAACTATATAACGGGTAATAATAGAGTTATAGATCTTAGAGGACCAGTTTTCAGTACAATAACATACGAAATATTGGAATAGTTGATTCCAATTCTCTAAATTTTTTTTATATTTTCTTAAAATTCTTGCAAAAGGTTATTTGTTGGAATAATTATAGACAGTAATATTCTAAAAAAAAGAGATATTCTAAAATCTCCTCTCTGAGACAATAATAGGTATAAATTTGATTAAAATAATAAAAAACTGGTTAATAGTGATTTAAATGGAAATAAAAGGAAAAATAATTTCTGGAATGGGTAAAGGAACTTATTTCATGTCTCAAGAAATTTATATCAAACAGTTCCAAGAAAAACTCCATTTCAAACCATATGTGGGAACCCTAAACATAAAACTCGAAAAAAATCGGATGAATACTCTTATCAACATTTCACAAGAAAAATTCGGTTTAATTGAGGGTAAAGGCAAATTTGGAGATGTTAAATTCATAAAAGCCAAGTTAAACCATGATGTTTCAGGAGCTTTAGTTTTTCCTGCTAAAACTGAGCATACTGAAGATGTTCTAGAATTTATTTCAAACAAAAATCTCAGAGAATCTTTAAAACTTAAAGATGGAGATCTAGTTTCCGTTACTATCGATTAGTAAATTCATTATTATGCAAAATATCATTAATAAATATGAAAATATCTAAAAATTTTACACGAGTGATTACCAATGATAAAAGAAGCATTAAAAGCCATTAAAAATGGAGAAATTGTATTAATATTTGATAGTGATAACAGAGAACGTGAAACTGATATGATCGTAGCTGCAGAGTTCATGACACCAGAATATATGACCCAAATAAGAAACGATGCAGGAGGTCTTTTTTGCATACCTCTTTCCTCTGAAAACTCTGATGCGCTTGGAGTACCGTTCATGACAGATATAATGGAAATTGCTAGCTCAAAATATCCAGTTCTTGGTGAGCTCAATCCTGATGATATTCCTTACGATGAAAAATCAGCATTTTCAATTACTGTAAATCATAGAAAAACCTTCACAGGAATAACCGACAATGATCGTGCTTGTACAATAAAAGAGCTTGCATTACTCTGTAAAGCCGGTAAACAAAAGGAATTTGGTAAATATTTCCGTGCCCCAGGACATGTAACTCTTCTTAGAGCTGCTAAAGGTCATGTACGTAGCCGAAAAGGACATACTGAAATGAGTATAGCTTTAATGGAAATGACAGGACTTACCGAAGTTGCTGTTTGTTGTGAAATGATGGACGACAAAACTGGTGGGTCTCTTAAAACAAAAGATGCTAAAAAATATGCTGAAGATCATGGTTTAATGTTTCTGAGTGGCGCAGATTTAATAGATGCCTATGAGGAATATAAAAAGAATAAATAATTCTTATTTATTCTGCTTTTCAGTTAGTAAAACGATCCATAATCTCTTTAAATTCGATATAATTTTTAAATTTAGGTTCTTCTGCTAATTTAATTATTTTTTCAATGTCTAAGTAATTTTCAACAGTATTCATAGCGTTTAAACAAAAATCATCCAGCTTAATTTCAACCTCGGGCATATTTCCCCTTTCTGTGAGACGAATCTTAGGGATAAATGTTAAAAAATCTGTTTTCGTCCTATTCTTTATAAATTGTGAGGTAGATTCTGCTATTCTTTCATCATAGACTTTGTTTAATATAATTCCTACAGTAGTTATGCCCATTTTATCCATCATTTCCACATGTGCAACCACATCTATTGCTGCGGTTTCAATACCTCCCTTGTTACATGGGGAAACCATAATAACCGGAATATTTGCTGCGATTGCTATCTCTGCTGATGAAAATGGAACCTTTCTATTGAGCATACCTGTAAAAATACTCATTACTCCTTCAATAATAACAATATCGTGATTATTTTTCTTTATATTTTCAAAAACTTCTTTTAAATCCTTCCATCCTAGTCCACCTATTTTTATGGATGAAAAATTTTCCATCCTTTCTTTATTAAGATATAATGATGGAACAATGTCCCTTATATCTGGACCAACCTTAAGAACTCCAACTTTATATCCCTGTTTTCTAAGATCACCAACAATACCTGTAGTAATGAATGTTTTACCAGAGTCCGAGCCTGTACTAGCAATCATTATGATCTTTGTATTTGGTGTATGTTTTAAATTGTTTTTTCGATTTGTATCAATATTTATGCCAGTTTCAACACCTATTTCCATTTTGATCTTGCTTAAAAGTAGTTTGTTGGCATTTTTAATGTTTAATATATCATTTTCATTTGCATCTATAAATTTAAGGACATTGTTTACCAAAGCAGGATTTTCATCTAATGCTCCATGAACCATCAAACCTGCTACATTTCCTTCATCGTTTCTGACTCCTGAAAGTATCTCTCGTGGATCGTTAGCGTAGTTAGTCCTCTGTACTAAAGATTTTAGTATTGGTTTTGCATCTCCTGTAATATTACCATAAGTGTGACAATGAAAGCCGGTAATTTTCTTTCCGACCGAATCATCCGTTAAAAAAGAATCATTAATTATTTTTGCCTCAACACGGTCTGTGCCCACCATTGGAGAAAATGATACATCAAGTAAACCTAAACCTTCCCTATTTACAGGACACGGAGATTTTCTGCCTATGTCTGTTTTATTTGCTAGAAACTGGAATCCTGAACACATCCCCAGTATGAACTTTCCCTCAGTGCACATCTTAGTGATCTCTTTTTTAAGTTCTTCACTAACACTTTGAGATTCTATTATGCTTCCCCCGGGAATTATCAAACCATCCAGTTCCTTATGAATTTTAAGCCCATTAACCATTCCATTATTTCTAACTATGTGTGTTGGTAGATTTCCAAAATCTTCAAACATGGGCAATGCACCCTTAACATAGAGAAATCCTATTTTTTTCATCTTTGGTATGTTTATATGTCCTAATATTAAATGTTTTCATTAAGTAAATATTAACATATTAAGGGCTTTTTTCAAGATTTTCAAGTTCAAAGGCCTTGGTTTCAGGGAAGGTCCAAATAAATATTGCAACACTCAGAGCAAAAATTGAACCTATGAATAATCCACTCCAAGGCGCCATAATTTATTGCTATTAACGCAATTAATATTGGTGTAAAAAACTGGATTCCACGGGCTATATTGAACCCGGAACCAATAGCAGTATTTCTTATTCAGTTGGGAATAATTCAGAAACAAGAGGACCATATCCTCCATAAATTCCTGTTCCTATACCCACAATAACATGAAAATAAATATTAATGGTTAATAATTAGCAATATTTATTCCAGAATAATGATATCATCACCAGCCCCACTGCCCATTGCTATTGCAAATCCAGAAAATGCTGGTCTTCTCCCAAATCTATCTGCAATATATCCAAATGATAAAAGGCCTATGATTTCACCTACCTGATTTACAATTATCCAAACTGATGATTTGGCTATGGAAATATTTTGTTGTTGTAGATATGTTGGAAGCCATGAATAGGTGAACCAATAAGCTAAACTTCCTAGTATGGCAAGTAACAATACTTTTAAAAATAATTTTCTGTACGGTTTAAAAAATAATGATACAAATTCATTTCTTTTATTAATTAAGGATTTTTTAATGACAATTTTGTTTTTATTTAGCTTATTTTTAAGCCATAGATCTGATTCTGGTATTTTTCTGCGAATTATGATTACAAATAATGCAGGAAAAAGTGAAACAATAAAAGCTTCTTTCCACCCAATGGCCGGTGCTAATAATCCACCAACAATTGCGGCCAGAATGAAACCTACAGGATTCCCCGTTTGTAGCAAAGCCCCGAATTTCCCCCTTAATCTTGCAGGAAATGTTTCGTTGACATAAGTCTGTCCAGTGGCCCATTCACCAACAACACCCAATCCAGTCACTATCCTGTATTATAAGAGTTTCTAAACTATTGAAAATGCACATAACAATATACCTAAACAGTATATAATTATATCCATTGAAGCACCGGTTTTCGACCATACTTGTCGGATAAAACTCCAAACATAACACCAACAGCAGCAGCTGCAATGATAGATGCACTTAATGCATATGAAAGCATCAAAGTTGAAAGATGTAGTTCAAGACCTATTGGAATGATTAGAAAAGTGAATAATATAAGATCATAAAAATCAAACCCCAATCAGCCCATATAAGACCAAATATTTTGTAAAGCATCCGAGTAGGATTTTCATACTGATTTAGAAGTGATTTTTTCCTTTCCTCTTTTATTAAATGTTCACTAGCTAAATCTGCATTTAGTTCTTTCATTAAATTAATCGGTCAGTTTCGCTTTTAAATTCTTTGCAAATTTAAAAAAATAATGAAAACTGAATTCTTAATGTATTTCATCGATTTTAGTCATTATTTCAATTATCTTGGAATCTTCGAAGGGTTTTCCTTGAATTTGGAGTCCTACAGGAATTCCATTAACTTCTCCTGCTTTCATACTTGCAGCAGGTATTCCAGCTAGATTAGCTATTACTGTAAGTACATCATATGAATACATATCCATTGGTTTTAGGGTGGTACCAATTTTATGTGGTAATTTTGGAACTGTTGGTCCAACTATTGCGTCAACCCCATTTAGGAGTTTATTAACTTCTGTTTTAATTAAAGATCGTGCTTGAAGTGCTTTTTTGTAATATTTTCCACTAAATTCCTTTTGACTTATATAGGAACCCATATGAATTCTTCGAAGTACTTCTTCTCCACAGACATCTTCTATTCTTTTTCCATATTTCCTTCCATCATATTTTCTGGTTGCAGAAAAGAATTCTACATAGTTTATGAGATAGTATGTAGGTAAGCATAAATCAATATAATCGAAACTTAATTCAACTACTTCAGCACCCATCTCCCCCATTTTATCGATGGCCTCTTCAATAATCGTGACTATCTTATCATCAGATACATCGAAGAACTGTTTCACTACACCTAGCTTGGTTCCTTTTAGTGAATCTACAGATTTTTCGACTGCATCAATGAAACTTGGATGTTTATAATCCACGGAAGTGCACTCTGTTTCATCATAACCCCCTATAACATCGAGCATAAGTGCAGCTCCACTTGTGTCCCTAGAGAATGGACCTATCTGATCAAAACTCATAGCAAGATCAAGGAGCCCTTGCCTTGAAACAAGACCATATGTGGGTTTGAATCCCATTACTCCACAGTGAGATGCAGGGTTTCGTATAGAACCTCCAGTATCAGATCCAATACTCAGATCGCACATTTCAGATGCAACAACAACTGCACTACCTCCACTGGAGCCTCCAGGGATCCTACCCATTGCAGCAGGGTTTTTTGTATGTCCAAAATAGGATGTTTCTGTAGAACTTCCAGCAGCGAATTCATCCATATTAGTCATTCCAATTATAATACCATCTTCTTCCTTAATTCTCTTAACAACTGTTGCATCATAACTTCCAAGATAATTTTCAAGTGTTTTTGATGCGGCAGTAATATGAAAATCCTCAACATTTATGTTACTTTTAACACCTACAACCATTCCTGCAAGTTTTCCAACTTTTTCGCCAGCTTTTATACGGGAATCTATATCTGCAGCGCAATCAAGAGCAGAATTCTTATTTATCTCTAAAAAAGCATTATATTTTCCATTGTTCTTTTCAATATTTTTGCAGAACATTTCAAGGTTGTCTAATGCTGTGATTTCATGATTTTTAATTAATTTAGACTTATCCAATAGTTTCATGGTCACACCTGTAATTATTTCGGATGAATATAATTATTACATTTTTAATTTATGAACGATTTGTTCTTGTTTTTAATCTACATTAATGTTATAATTTATGATTTATCAATTATTAAATCTTTTAATTAATAAATCGTATTATTAAAAAAATGAGTTGATATTCACTATCCCCAATAAATATAAAGCAATTATCAGTATCGGTTGGTGGATTAAATATATAATAAGAGAGTTTCGACCTAAAAATGAAAATATTTTAATAAAATATTTTTTTGAAAGATCAGGAATTTTAAACTGCCTATTATAATTTTTGTAAAGTATTCCACCGAAGAATAGACCAATTAGAACAACTCCAAACCAAGGAAGTAAAGGGAAGTAATCAACAGTTTGAAGTGTGTTCGGTATGAATCCCAACCAAACTAACCAACTGAAATCAAAAGTAAAATTTCCAAGATAAATTCCCACTATAATGATACTTATACCCAAAAAAAGATTTAAAGATTTACGTTTCAAAAAGGGATATGCTAGAATAATAGATATTCCAATGAAATGGAGAACACCAAATATTATGAATTCTTGAGGAATAAAAATCCATGTAGCAATTGTTATTACTAGCCCTAACGAAAATATTTTTAGACCCCGTTTAAGGTATTTCTTAAATAGGAGTCCCTCATCTTTTATCTGGGTCCTGGAACTGCTGAGTGTTAATGAAACACCCATTAGAAATATAAATGTGAATGCTGTTACGCGTGCAAAAACCCATAAAAAACCTGAATTTATATCAAAATAGAATATTCCAAAAAAAGTGAGATCAAAAATAAGATGGTAGGTTATCATCATGATGATGGCAAGACCTCGGAAGGAATCCACCTCCCAAAATCTTTCATTCAATGATCTTTCCATATTTTTAACCTTTTATAAATTCAAGAATTATCGATACAATAATAGATAATTTAATCTCGCTTATTTTAAGGTTTCTCTTAAATCGCTATTATTTTCACTTCTTAAAAAAGTCTGAATATTCAATAAAATTCAAACTATATATTACTCCCAGTTATTATTGTTCCATTCTGAGTTTCACCTATTATGGTCATATTTGTGTTAATTAATATGTTGTTTTCATTGTAGGTCCCATTGACTATGAAAATAGACCCCCTGCAGTTAACACATTCTGTTGCATTTTTAATTGATGCTTTAGGCCCATTTGTACTATTGATCCAAGTAGAATTCAAACCGTTCCAACTGTCATTTCCAGATGACCCATTAACATAAATGGTATTTGATTGAGCAGCTACATTACCAATGCCAAATGAAAAGATGAATGTTAAAACAATTAAAAGGAGTGTAAACGTAATTATATTATAATTCAAGACATTTATCGAATGAGTTCTTCCAATATAGATATATTCATTCCCCCAAGTTATTAATAACTCCATTATCCATAAAAAAATATTATCGCAGGTTATTACTATTAAATTTTTTTAATTAGTTAAATCATGGAATGAGATTCTTGAAGTATACTTTGAAATATGGTACTAACCCTAGAACTAATTATAAAAATGAAATAAAATCCTATAAAATTTAAACGAAACAACTTAATGACCATTTAATTGAAATAACTATTTTAAACCTCCTAATTTTTAGAAACTTATATTATTTTTTTTAGATAACAATTCGTAAAATGGATATAATCCAATGATTATATAAAAATTCATGAAAGGTGCCAAAATGTATGAAACACTTCTATTAAAACAGAGCGAAATAAAAGAACTCATTAGTATGAAAGAAGTTATAGAATCTGTTGAAACAGCTTATAGTGTACATGCAGATAGAAAAGTTCAAATGCCTGCAAAAAAATACTTGTTTTTTAAAAAATATAATGGTGATCTGCGTATTATGCCTTGTTTTATCAGGAACATGGACGAAGCAGGTGTTAAGTGCGTTAATGTACACCCAGATAACCCACTAAAACATGATTTACCAACTGTTATGGGAGTTATTGAGCTTTTTGATCCAGAAACTGGATTTCCTATATCCGTTATGGACGGTACTTGGATCACCAATATGAGAACAGGAGCTGCAGCAGGTGTAGGAACTAAATATCTCGCAAAAAAAGATTCTACTAGACTTGGGATTATAGGTGCTGGTAAACAAGCCTTTACACAGTTAATGGCCCTTAAAGAAGTTATGGATATTGAAAGTGCCAAAGTGTTCTGTAGGACATGTTCTTCGAGAGAAAATTTTGTAAAACTGGCTAATGAAAAATTCGGATTAAATGTTAAAGCTGTTGCAACAGCACAAGAAGCAGTGCAAGATGTAGATGTTATTGTAACTGTAACACCTGCTAATAATCCTATTTTAAAATCTGAATGGATTAGCCCCGGAACTCATATAAATGCCATGGGTGCAGATGCTCCAGGTAAACAAGAGTTAGAATCAGGTATTCTTACAAAATCAAGGATCTTTATAGATTGCTGGGAACAAGCTCGACACAGTGGGGAGATTAATGTACCTGTAGAAGAGGGTCTAATTACCCGAGATAATATTGATGCTAAGATCGGAGATGTGATAACCGGTAAGGCAAAGGGTAGAATTTCTGATGAGGACATCACTGTGTTCGATTCCACAGGGTTAGCGGTTCAAGATGTGGTTACAGCATGGAAAGTCTATCAAAAAGCTCTTGAAAGTAATATAGGAAGTAATATAAACTTCCTTGACTGAATATCTGACATAAGTTTATAAAGTTGAAAATTATATCTTAGTCTGGTGGTTTAATGTATGAACAGAAGATATACCGAACTGAAGTTCTAAACAAAATGGACCATGTGTTTGAACGTTACCGATACTTAATAAGATCTAAATCGTTTAAGAAAGAACAAATGGAAACCATTGATTATCATCTGACTGAGATAATGAAGGTTCTAAACGATTGTTAGACCCCTTCAATCTTAATTTTAATGTTTTATTATTTAGATAAAATATTTCAATTCTATTATTTTTATTCAGTTAAATATCGAAACCTTGACAAATATTTGAATATATAAATTTGATTGAATTATAATATCCAACCAACCTATTTTTTGACTTTCAAGTAGATATAATCTACAATGATGAAGTCATGATTCAGATCACATACTAATACTTTATACTGAAAACCTTTGTTTTAAGCATTTATTAGAATTTGTAATTATGATCTTACTTTTACGGTACTTGGATGATTATAGGTTCATGTATTGCAGTAAAAGGATATGTACATAATTGGGTTATAATGGCATTAATAAAGAGGATTTGCACATCAATTTACTTATAAGAATTAGTTCAGAATATTAATATCTCCAAGAGTTTTGGTAGTTATAAATGACTTTAACTAATATTTTGAACATATTATTTCTTTTATTAGAAAGGTCAATATAGGGAGCATTTATGTTTGAGGGACTTATACTTGCATTTAGAAAGACTTAATGGTAAAATTAATATTAATAAATATATTAGTTATGATAATCATTTAGTAAGACTAGAATATTCATAAGAATATTACAAATTTGATCCGTTTAAAATTTTATGAGATGATAAAAATGAAAGCAGTTGTCTTCGATAATTCTGGAACATTAATAAAGCGTTATCGGGCCATTAAAGATATTAAAAATGGAATTATATGCGATAATGTCAATTCTATCGATATTGTAGATAATGATAAAAACCGTGCCCTCGTAGTTTTACAGACTGATCCATCAAATTGTATCAATAAGGCCAGACCAAACCAGACTATTACTCATTTCCTAAAAAAAAATGATATAGAATTTGATATAAGCTATTCAGATGTTGATATTGAAAAAAAAGAACTTTTGAATGCTATAAAAAATGATAAATCGTGCATGAGTGATGTTCAGGACACATACAATACTGTGGTTAGGAAACATTATAATGTCCATATATGTAGTGGATCAGGTTTTATTGTAAATATGGAAACAGGCCAAATTGAATTTACTATAACGGCTGGCGGTAAGATCTTTGATGAAGTCCCATGTGTGGTTAATGAGCTAAAAAATAGGGGAGTAGAAATATTTATTGCATCAGGAGATAGAAAAAATTCTCTTGTACAACTTGCAGAGTTCATCAATATTCCAAAAGAGAATGTGTTCGATACCGCAAGTTCTAGAAGGAAAAGGGAGATTGTAATAGATTTGAAGAAGAAATATAAGGTAATGATGGTGGGAAATAGTTCAAACGATGTTCTGGCCATTGAAGAAGCAGATGTGGGTGTTCTTACTCTACAACAAGGTGAAAATCCTCCGGAAAAAGTACATGGTACAGCTGATTATGTTATTAAAAATATCAAAGATGTTCTTAAAATAGATTTTTAAGTTTTTAAAGAATTATTAGTTGTTTAATTCCGTATTAAGTCTCTAATAATATATTAATATTTTCTACTGTAGAAATTTGTTTAAATATTTTAGGGATCTAATCTTCTTTTTGACAGATTATTATTCTACTGTAGACTATAAAATTGTTCTGATTACTTGAATAATTGAATATTGATCCTATAACAATATTACTACAATATCATAAAATGAAACTCAATAATATATCATAGTTCATTTAATTTAGTTTAAACAATGGCTTACACTATGATATTTCTGATATTGTTAAGAGTTATGCAGTATTTTTTCCCATTGATTTGTAAGCAATTAAAAGTACAATAAGAATAACGGGACCAATAATGTCCATATACAAAACTGATCCAGCATTTCCAGGAGCATAGTTTGAGTATTGGATCATATTAATTATATGACCATATGCGTCCCCAAGTAAGAAGATTGAACTAAAAATAACTGTTGCGGTCCAAAAGTTATCTCTTATCCAATAACATAATACACCGAGAACGCCTATCGAAAGATTTGCAAATGCTACCTCAGACTGAAATGGACTACCTGAAGCCCAACCAATATTAGCTGCAACTTGAGCCGATAAAAAGAAATGCCCAATAAATGCCCAGATGCTTCCAAATCCTACAGATATAACTAAAAAAGATATTAAAAATATTTCAACTGTTCGTTTACTATTTAATGCTCTAGATGTAATTTTAGAAATTAATATAATTAAAATTGCCACTAGTATCGTTAGAATTAATATGATATATGGAAATTCCATTTAATTACCTCTCATTTTATAAATTTAGATAAATATAATCAAAAGTTGTTTGAACTTATTGTCATTATGTAGGAAACTAATTAATAATTATTACGAATAATCTTAATCTTTTAAATAATAAACAAAACGATATTAGAACTCTCACTCCAAAATAATACATTTAAATGCTACTATTTCATTAATTTACTAAGACTATTATTGATATTCGCGTTAGGAACAAAAACTATTTCTAATGACTAATATCAATTAAATCATATTTAAGATTGCCTAATCCTATTTCTCTCCCATATCTAAGCTGCACATGACCATCAACCATATCCCAAATACCTTTAAATTTATCTTCACCCTCTAAATGATTCTGGTGAAGAAGGGAGTCTTTAAAACCCCTCTGATGATTGACTAAATCATAACTTGCTGCATCGAGTGCGACAGGATCATCTGAGACCAAGATGCCAATATCAGGTACAATAGGACTGTCACTCCATGGTAGGCAATCGCAATCTGGAGTTATGTTCATTAAAAAATTCATATAACCAATTTTACCCTTCTTATTTTTAACTGCACCTAAAGCATATTCAGTCATTTTCTCGATAAATTCATTCATATTCCCCCAATCAAGTTTAATAAGAGAATTTGAACAAGCAAATATGCAGTTGTTACAAGCAATACATCTATCATAAATCATTTCCGCTCCATTTTCAGTCATTTGCATGGCTTTTTCAGGACAAGATTCAATACAAGTTCCACATGAAGTGCAACCTTCCAATATGATTGGTTTAACACAAGCATGTTGTTCGATTTTTCCAGGTATTGCAGCACATCCCATTGCAAGGTTCTTTATTGTCCCACCAAAACCAGCCATTTCATGCCCCTTGAAATGAGACATTACAATCATACTGTCTGCAGATACAATATCCCCTGCAATCATAACATTTTCAAAATGTTTTTGTTTGATTTCAACATTATTCCAATTTTCACCTCTAAGGCCATCTGCAATAATTATTGGTGCGCCTGAAACTGCATAATCAAACCCATGAAGGACAGCAGTTTTAATATGAGTTGGAGAGTTATGCCTACTTCCATAATAGAGAGTGTTTGTATCTGTTATAAAGGGTTTTGCACCTAATGAAGCAATTTTATCGACTATTTGTCTAACTAATACCGGGCTAATATATGAATCATTGCCCTCTTCACCAAAGTGAAGTTTCACTGCAACCAATTCATCCTCTTTAATTAAATTATTAAATTTAGCAGCTTCAAAAAGTTTTTTTACCTTGTTTATCTTGTTGTCTTCATCTGTTCTAGATCTAAAATCTGTGAAGTAAACATCACTCCTCATTTAATCACCCTTTTTTGAAATAATAGATTTTTTCCTTTATTCTTATGATATTAAGTGTTTTTAACGTTTAATTACTGCCTGCTCTCGGATAAGAGTAGTTCTCTACTTTTAAGAATATTCTGATAATTATTTAGCTCAATTATGCCATTATCAATATTATTAATTAAATTAAGATCAAATGTCCCTTCACCCAATGTTAGATGTTGGTCCTTTTCACCATTATTATCGTTCAGGTGGTAATAAATGATATTATCCATTTTAAAAAAGGCTTCAACATTTTCACTGGTATTTGCATGACCAGTATCAACTGTGGCATAGGCTCCACATTCATTAATAAAAAATTGATGTTCTTCTGCACTATTACAAAAATATGCATATTTATTTGGCATATTTTCAACCGAAAATTTAATTCCCCTCCCCATTGCATAATCATTGACATCTCTAAGTGTTTCAATTGCATGGTTCATACCATAGGTTCTAACTCTCTCTTCAAAACGATGAATTAATCCAGGATGGGTTGTAATAGCAATTGCATTAATTTCTACAGCAAAATCAATTGTTTCTTCCAGTTGTTTTAGGGTTTCTTCCCTTATTCCCGGATTTAAACTTCCAGGATTAAGATCTATTGTAGGAGAATGTAGGAAAACATCTACATCATAGGAATAAAATGCTTCATAAACTTTTTCATCCATTCCTAAAGCATTTCTTGGCCAATAAGGGCCTTCACATAGAATTTCCATTAATTGAAATCCATCTTTTGTAGCTGTTTCAAGACAGTCTTCCAGTGGACTCATGAAAAGTGCTAGTGTTGAGAATCCTATTTTCATAATATGATTATGGTGTTTCAAACAGTTAAATTTTTATTATTGTTATAACCGAAATCTATATATATATTATAGATATATCAAAATTAGATATAACTAAATTAATTATAGTGGAGTGAAATAATGACTGAAAATGATAGGCCCACATTGGGAGGTTCGAAAAATCGTGACCAGAACGATCAAATCGATTGCGATCCTGACCTATCTAAAGGCCTTAAAGAGTATGATCTAAAACTTTTAAGAAGTATGAAAGGATTTGGAAAGACGATGATTCTCTGGCTAATAAGTAAAGAACGAAGCCATGGCTACGAACTTATGAATAAGATAAATGAGATCAGTCCGTCTGCCGAAGAAACTGTGAGAGGTCCTAGTAAAATTTATCCTGTGCTTCACGATTTAGAGGAAGTAGGCCTAATTGAAGGTGCTTGGGAATTACATGGTAAAAGAAAAGTAAAATATTATGAAGTGACTGATGAAGGAATTCAAACACTCAATCGAATCAAAAAGGTTTTCAGATGTCACAGAACTCCAATTTTAGAGGAGTTTTGGAGAGATATGTTTTCCAAAAATGAAGAATAGGAGGTATCATTATGAAGTATGCAATCGAAACCTTTGATCTAACAAAGAAATACGATGATTTTACAGCAGTTGATGCTCTAAACATGAAAATAGATAACAAGAGTATTTTCGGTTTTCTTGGTCCAAACGGCGCCGGAAAAACCACCACCATTAAAATGCTTACCTGCTTAGTACAGGCCACCTCTGGAACCGCGAATGTAGCAGGATACGACATAGCGACTAATCCCAACGAAGTTCGAGAAAAAATTGGAATGGTTCCTCAACTAGTAAGTCTTTACAGTGATCTTACAGTCCGTGAAAATATCGATCTATGCGCAGACTTTTACGGTCTTCCAGAAGACTTAAAGGTCAGTCGTGCCGAAGAACTTATGGAACTTGTTGACATCAAATATGCTCAAAATAAGATAGTTAAACAACTTTCTGGAGGTATGAAACAAAAAGCATCCGTTGTTGCTAGTCTAATTCACCAACCAGATATATTATTCCTTGATGAGCCCACTATAGGATTAGATCCCACAACCAAGAGAGTTTTATGGGATCTAATGGAAGAGCTAAATTCTGAAGGACGTACTATTATTCTGTGTTCCCATGATATGTACGAGGTGGAACTTCTATGTGATGAGATAGGAATTATTAACGGTGGAATACTAGCTGCCTTTGATACGCCAAGAGGTCTTAAAGACACTATGATCAATGAACAGAAGGATAAAAAGTCATCCAAAAATTCTGATGTAATAGAAATTATGGACGAACTCCGAAAGGAAGGTGGAGTTGAAGATAGTGCGGCTTATGATCAATTAAAAGACAAAATTGAAAGGAAAAATAGGGATTTAAAAGAATTAAGTGTTATGATAAGCAATTTAGATGAAAGCATGTTAAACCATCTAAATAATATTCCAGGCATTCATGAGATTGTTGAACACGATTCTGGGAGGTTAGTTATGGATATTGACTCTTCAGATGAATCTGTGAGTCTAATAATCTCTGAAATAATCGGTCAGGGAGGAAATATAACCTCCATATCTACCAAAGACCCTTCCTTGGAAGATGTATTCATGAGTGTTACAACGAAATATAAAAAAGAAGGTGTAGATGATGGTTGAGACTAAAAAGATTATGTGGATGATCAAAAAAGATCTTTTGGTACTATGGAGGCATAAACCACGTTTAATATCCTTATTTTTGTTCCCTATAATCATGATCGTTCTTTTTGGTTATGGTATGGGTGGAACAATAAATAATATACCTGTAGTAGTGGTTGATCAAAGTCAAGGACCTTTAACAGATGCAACCCTTTCTGCTATTAAAGGAAATACCCTTTATGATGTAAAGGATATAACTTCGGATCCAACTAAAGGATTACAAGATGTTCAAAATGGTATGGTTAAAGCGGCCATAATTCTGCCGACGAATTATGATAATTTGAATACTACATCACAAAAGAGTATTGTAGTGGATGTCGATTCATCGGATCAAATGGCTGCGGGTGTAATTATTCCTGCAACTGAAGGCATATTTAATGGAATAAACCAACAAATAGCAGTTCAAAAACTTCAAGCTAATTCAACTTCTGCGGCAGCCGTTACCACCAATCAAGTTGCTGGAAGTGCAGGAAATCCATTCCAAAGCATATTAAACACTGTCAATCTCCAAATAAATAAATTATATGGGAACATTTCCTACTTAGACTTCCTTGTCCCTGCAATCATAGGTATGACCGTACTATTCGGATGTGTATTTGGTATGGGAGAAATTGTAGCGGGTGAAAGGGAAAGAGGAGAACTTGCCAGATTGTTTATGACACCTACAAGTGTTACAACAGTTTTAGGTGGTAAAATTATATCCAAATTAGTACAAGAAACTGGCCGAGGAATAATACTAATAATAGCGGCCATAGTTCTATTTGGAATTATAATAAATGGAAGCATAGTATTAACAGTTCTTATACTAATGCTAGGGGCTTTATGTTTTATAGGATTTGGAATTATGATATCTGCAAGGGTTTCATCACAAGAAGATTTCATGCAGAGTGTGATGCCAATTACCATGCCAATGATGTTCGTATCTGGAGTTTTCTATCCTATCGAAACAATGCCATGGATATTCCAAAAAATTGCTTATATAATGCCATTAACCTATGTTAACGATGCTTTAAGAGCAGTGATGTTAAAAGGAGTGGGTATAGGAGGCATATGGATAGATGTAGTGGTACTTATAGGTTTCACGGCTTTGTTCTTCGCTTTAGGAGTTACCCAATTTAACAGAGACATATAGATAGATATTAAGAACTCATTCATAATTAGGTGATAAAATGGTTGAAAAAAAGAATATATTTATTGGATTCATTATAGCATGCTTTTTCATGAGTCCTTTAGCAATTGCACCAGCTTCTGCAACTGATTGGCCCATGTTTCAAGAAGACTTAAATCATTCAGCATATCTGGATGAAGCATCAGATTTCAATCCAGATGCTTGGCTATTCCAAACCAAGGGAATATTAACTTCCCCGGTAATTTCTGATAAAATACTGTATTTTGGTTCATCAAGTGGGTTATTTAATGCCCTTAATTTGAATGATGGTTCAGAAGTATGGAATTATCAAGTTGGAGGAAATATTACGGGCTCACCTGTTGTAGCCGGTGACAATGTGTACTTTGGTTCCGGAGATAGTTATCTCTATGCTTTGAATAAAAAAACTGGGGATGAATTATGGAAATACAAAACAGGTAATGCTATAGAGAGCTCACCTGCTGTTGATAATGGAGTTATCTATTTCGGATCAGATGATCAGAGGTTATATGCTTTAAACACCACCAATGGTACAATGAATTGGGAATTCCAAACCACAAATACGATAAAATCATCTCCAACAATCTCCAATGGATCCGTTTTCTTTGGATCAGATGATGGAAATATATATAGTGTAAACATTAACAATGGTTCACAAAACTGGGCATACAATACTGGAAATGCAGTTGAAACATCTCCAGCAATCAACAACACAACAATGTACATGGGCACAACCAATGGAAATTTCTATGCACTAAACACAGCAACTGGTGCCGTTTTATGGACATATAATCTTAACGATACAATAAAATCATCAGCTGTTCTAGATCCAAATGACAACACTGTATTTGTAGGATCTGATAGTGGTAATTTTACAGCGTTAGATATGAGAGATGGTTCATTAAAATGGTCAGTTAACACTGGAAATGTAGAATCTACAGCAGCACTAATGGGAGACAACATAGTAGTAACCTCAAACACCGGTACTGTATATGTATTAAATAAATACAGTGGTAAAGAAGTATGGAGTTATATGCCAGGCTATTACCTCTTTAATTCACCTCTAACATCCCCTGTTGTATATGGTGATGATATACTAGCCGGTGATAACAATGGTAATATGTATGCAATGGACTTCTCAAGAAAAGTGGGAGCACCATCAATGTATTTATATTACGTAGCTGCAATAATAATCGTAATATTTGCAGGTCTAATAGCTCTGAGAGTGCTGATGGGAAGAAGAAGAAATAAAGGAGAATAAATAATTCCTTTTTTTTCATTTTTTAACTAAATTAAAATAATATTTTTTTTTTAAAAATTGTCAAATTTTTATATATTAACCTATTTAAATGTTCAATAAGTATATATGGATATTAAATTGATTCTCTAGAAAGGTGAATCTCTATTGCTGAGACGTTTGTGGAAATACCTTCATTATTTAAAATCTCTTCTGTACGAATATTTATAGTTCCTAATTCTGCATCTGTTATAAATCGGTTTCTCACAATTTCAGCGACGTCGACAGCTCTACTTATAGCTCTTCCCCTCGCTTTGATACTCACTTCTGAAATTCCCCCATTCATCTGCGTTACTACTGCTAAAACATAGTTCATTACTGGTTTGTTTCCAACGTATGCAACATTTTCCTCTGTCATCGTATTAACCTCCAAATACTTACACTGATTGATTAGAATATCTCTAATTAATATATAAATTTTATGTATGGCCCTTGAAATGTTCTACTATAAATAAAGAAATATAAAAGCATATACCACCCTAAAATGTTATAATTCAAGGTAAAACCGTAACTGAATTGAATATAATTAATAGATCAATTTTCAATATTAATAATTATTAATATTGTCCATATGAATAATTATAAAATCATATCATGGATTTTTATTGCGGAATATAATTATTTTACTCTCGCCTATTCCATTTTTATCATTTATAGGGATTATTGTACCTTCAATCAATGTTTTAATATCAGTTTTAGAGTTAAGCAATACTTCTCCATTTACAATATCATCTAGAGTACTTTCATGCGAAATATCAATTTTTAACCCTGGAAAATTGAATACTTCGTAAAAATTTTTACTTATAGAAGATTCCTTGTTACAACTTGTGAGTTTTTCTGCAGCCGAATTCATAAATTTTATTCGGTCTTCAGAATCTACAGCAATTACACCATCACTTACTGATTTCAATATAGAAAAGATCATATTATCATAATCTTTTAATATTTTTTCTTCGTACTTTCTGCTAAGGAGTATATCAATAGCAGTGTAAAGTTCGTTTTCCTCAAATGGTTTATGAAGGAATCCAAATGGCTCCTTAAGTATAAATGCCGAAGGATGGGTTGTTTTAGCTCGTTCAACTGTACTCTTATCAGAATAAGCTGTGAGATAAATAACTGGTATATCAAATTTGGTTCTTATTGTTTCAGCAGCTTCAATCCCATCGATATTACCCTCTAATACAATGCCCATAAGAACTAGATCGGGTTTATATTTTTCACTAAATTTTACTGCATTTTCACCAGTAGAAACAATTGCAGGAACATTATATCCTGCTTTTTCTAGGCTCCTTTTAATATCCTCTCATCTTCAACAACCAAAATTTTAGCATCCATTTTAATGCCTCCAGATATTTAGTTTAATGATTAAAAACTAGAATAAACCCATTAATACTATAATTATCGTCCCTAATTATCTTAAGATTACATTTAACTGGAATATCTTCCCCTTGTTTAGGCTTTAAGATAACATTATCTGCTAAAAGTTCATTTTTTTTATAAAAATCGTGCAACGATTTATAATGATTATCTAAAGGTGTAAATACTTCCCTTAATTCTTTCCCAACTGCTTCATTTAAATCCCAACCAGTTAAAGTTTCGGCAAGTGAATTCATCAATATTATTTTACCATCAGCATTGGTTGATATCACAGCATCGTTAATGTTTTTAAGCATCGCTGACAGTAGCATATCATGATCCTTTTCCATTTTATGGCGATGCAAAGTTATTTCAATAACGTTATGAAGTTCACTCTCTTCAAAAGGCTTTCTCACAAGACCAGTTTCATCTTTAACTATATATCCTGATGGTTCAGTTATTTCAGCACGTTTCACTGTGTATTCATCGGAGTATGCTGTCAAGTAAATCACAGGAATATTATAACGTAATTTTATTTGTCCGGCTGCTTCTATACCATCCATTTTACCCTTTAATTTAATATCCATCAATACTAAATCAGGTCTAAGTTTTCCAGCCTTGTCTACTGCATCCTCCCCAGTAGAAACCATGGCCGGAACTCGATAACCTGCATTTTCCAGACCACTCTTAATATCTTCTGCAGTGATTCTTTCATCCTCAACAACCAAAATCTTTGATCCCATCCATTTTATCCCCCAAACGATTCACAATAATCTTGATTTATCTAACGTTCAATAAGTATCTTATTAATAGAGTCTAAAACTGCTTCTACACTTGCTAATACAACATCATCTGTAGTAGATCTTCCTGTGGCACTATTTCCATTTTTATCTCCCATTATAACGAAAACCTCTGCAAGGGCATTAGTACCACCCGTAATCGCTTCTATATTGTACTCTCTAAGTTCTATATCAGCAGTTTCTCCTACAAGGCTCTGTATTGCATTTATAGCAGCATCAACAGGACCGACTCCAGTTTTTGCTGCAGTTTTGATTTTGCCCTCAATGTTTAGTTTCACTGTTGCAGTAGGCATTACATTATCCCCTGTCATAACTGAGAACCCTTCAAGCTTAACAATTTCAGTGTGAGCCCTACCAAGTACAGTTTCTGACATTGCCTTTAGATCGGCATCTGTAACACATTTTCCTTTATCCCCGAGTTTTTTTATTTGATCAAATACTTTATCAAATTGATTTTTATTTAAGTCTATCCCATATTCTTCGAGTTTAGATTTAAGTGCATTAGCACCTGTATGTTTCCCTAATACAATTCTACGTTTATGTCCTACCATTTCAGGGGTGATAGGTTCATATGTTTCGGCTTTCTGAAGAACTCCATGAACATGTATTCCAGCTTCATGAGCGAAAGCATTTTCACCAACAATAGCTTTATTTGGTGGCATTTTAATACCTGTAATTCTTGAAACAAACTCAGAGGTATCCACTAAAAGTGGTGTATTAATATTAGTTTTTATATTATACTGAGATGTTAATGCCATCACAACTTCTTCAAGGGATGCATTACCTGCCCTTTCTCCTAGACCGTTTATAGTTGCATGTACTTGGACTGCCCCTGCTTCAACTGCACTGAGGGAGTTGGCAACTGCTAGTCCAAAATCATCATGACAATGCACACTAATTGGGGTGGATAATATTTTTTTAAGTTCTGATATCAAGTATCTCATTGACGCTGGTACCATAACTCCTACTGTATCCGGTATATTTATGTAGTCCACACCTGCATCCTCAACTGCAGAATATATCTCTTTAAGGAAATCAAATTCAGTTCTAGTGGCATCTTCTGCTGAAAACTCTGCGATTATTCCATGATCCTTTATATATTCAATCGCATCTACTGATTTACTGAGGATTTCCTCTTGGCCCATTTTGAGTTTATATTGCCTGTGGAGAGGGGATGTTCCTATAAATGTGTGTATGTAATCAACTCCACAGTCAATTGCAGCATCGAGATCATTAGGTAAAGGTCTTGCTAAACCACAGATTTTAGAGTTGAGTCCAAGTTTTAAGATTTCACTTGCTGCTCTCATCTCACCAGGGGATGATGCTGGAAATCCAACTTCCATTGTATCGACACCAAGTTTATCTAACTTTTTTGCAATTCTTATCTTTTCATCGACTGTTATTGCTACACCTGGAGTTTGTTCACCATCTCTTAGAGTGGTATCAAATATTCTAACACTATTAGGTAAATTCATAGTCTTTTTCACTGTTTCTATATACATAGACAGACCCCGTAAGATTTGAGTTTAGAGAATTTCTATTAACCTCATNNTAGAGGTTTATAGAAATTCTCTTTATATAATATTGATATTAGTTTTTACTTTAAAAAATTTGGCATTATAATATTGACAAACAATTAATAGAATTCTTAATCGATATACTAGTTTTCAAGTACCCATAATCAAGCTAAGGAAATTTCTAAGTCCTGGAGCAAGACCAAGGATAAATATGGCTAGTTTTAACATGTTTGCTATTGTTCTATCTTCTATATATGTGTCTATAATGTAAAGAGCGCCTAATATTACACCTATTTTAAGTGGAAACATTATAGCTGCAGTACCAAAAAGAGCTGTTAATGCACTGGGAAGTACATGCTGCTCATAGTATCCATAGTAATCTACTGCAATAAAAGTGGATGATGCATCAAATAAATGGGCCGTTAATACGCTTAAATTGTATTTATTATTTAATAAAGACCATTTATTCCTTAAGAGTACAAATATTCCAGATATAAGAGCCCATACCCCTACAACTTGAAAAGTTGCAATTGGGTTAATGGGGCCCATAAATATAATATTAGGAACACAAAGCAGAGCACCTAAAATAAATATGAAGTACCTGAAATCAAAGCTTGTTCTCTTTTCTATGAATACTGCTGCTAAAACAGTAACAATTGCCATAGATCCCGTTAAAACATATATCCCTGGAGTTACAAGAATGTAGGTAAGAGGATAAATATTGTTATCCACAAGAGCCCTTGCACTAGATCCAAAAAATATGAATGGAATAAGTGGGATCATAAGTTCAGCGGGGTCTTTTTTAATATATTTAAACATTTTAATTATTACAAGAATACAAATACCAAGTATTACACCGAATACTATGGTATTAAGAATAGTATATCCTGGATGGAGGTAAATGAAGTTTTGGCGAATGTATTCAAGTATTCCTTGAAAAAAATCAGATATCATAATTTTAATATAGATCTCAAAGGTTAAAAATTATGGTAAATTATTGAGAATCAAGCATTTAAAAAAAAATCATATGTATATTAACTATTATTCAAATACTAGTCTAACCCTTTCTTTTAATTTTCTTGTTGATTACTTCCTTCAGTATAAGAGGTAAAGGAGTTCTATCCCCATATACATTCGTTTTTCCCGATAATATAGCCTCAATTATATTTTCATAAGAAAAATCAGCCTCTAATTCTGTTACACAGCTTCCTATGGCTTCTAAAAAGTGAGCATCACTTGAACCTATTTCTGGGATGTTCCTTTTAAGAGCAAGATTTTTTGCACGCCAATTGGAGTAACCAAAAACATATCGAGAATTCATGGTTTCTATAGCATCAATATCCAAATCCCTAACATTATCACATAAACCTTCCCTGTATCTTACAAATGGGTGGGCAGCAACTGCTATTCCACCTAGATCACGAATAGTCTCAACAGTCTCTTCAGGAGACAATCCTTTTTTAACGTCCTCATTTATCCCTAATGCAACAATATGCCCCTTACTTGAACTTATTTCCATTGCAGGTACTACAACAAAATCTTTAAAGTCTTTAGCCTCTTTTATTGTGGCCATAGATCCTTTAATTGTGTTATGATCAGCAACAGCTATAGCATCTAAACCTATTGCTCTTGCCTTTTTTACTATATCTTTAGGAGATGCAGTAGAATCACTTGAATGTGTGCTATGTATGTGGGGATCCAATATCATTCAATATTCCTCTTATTATTAATTTTAAATTATTGATAGATTATTTGAAATTTATTTTCAGGATTATTTTTATATTACTGTGTATGATTAGATTTTATAGCCTTTATAAGACCTACCGGGCCAGTCATCATAACATCCCCTGCAGGGGCTGCGTAATGGACTGTTAAGTTTGTTCTTTCTAATATTCTTCTCATTGGACCTGTTGCAACAACGCATTCAACACCATTCATAGGTGCTGTGACCCATGCACCATGCCCCCCATCTTCATGTACTTCCTCATGAGTAATTGTTCCATTTTCAAGTTTTTTAAGTAGTTGTACAATCTTTTCTGGATCTAAAGAACGAGTATGATGTTCAAAAACTCCTAATATTTTGTTATTTTCAAATGATGCCGCTAGGGTATGTCCATTTCCAATGTCCATAACTATGTAACTGTTAAGATCCTTAACATAGTTGTCGCAAGTGGCTCCACAAACAGAAGCAAATTTAGAATCCATAATAGTGGTGTTATATCCTTTTAAAGTAGTTAAAACACCATTCATCCTACTGAAATATTCAGGAACTTCTTTATGATAAGCAAATTCCTCAGGACTTCTTGCAACATCCAATTTCTCCTTTATTTTCATGAAACGAAAATTTCTATCTCCCATTCCCTTCATATGGCCATGATCCTGGACTGCCACCCCAATATAATCAAAATCTAATGTTACATCAAATTGTGATAATGCTTCTCGAATAGCATTTAAATCCACATCTTTAAGTTCGATATTGCCTAATTCCGGATGATTTTCACTATTCGGAACAATTTTTATTCCCATCGACTTTACTCGATTAATATCATCCCTAATAGTTCTTGCAGAACTTTCTGTCATCATGACATTGTAACCCCTTGCTAAATGGTTTTTTACTGCCTTGTTTACTGGTCCTCCTCCCATTGTAACTCCGCTAATTAGTATATCATTGTGATGCTTTCTAATTCTATTAGCAATTATTTTAGTAGGTGAGGGCATAACAATTTTAACAGAATTTTCAATAGTGTTATCTGTATCGTAAAGCATTATATCTTGAGTTCCAACTCCAATATCAATAGCTAATATATTCATATTTTAATATGTGTTTTTGATTCATATTAAATTATCAAAAAATAAACAATGTACAGATATGTACAACGAAGATTTAAGTAGTACATAAATATAAAATTAATTCAAACATTAAACTTAAGATATTGGTATCCTAAGAATACATAAAATTCAAATAGCAGATAAATTGTATCTTATTAAGTATTTTAAAAAAAAATGTTGAAAGGTGATTAAATGTACAAAGTAACACTGCCAGAAAAGGACACTCCAAAACAATGGTATAACATAGCTGCAGATCTTCCTGTTGAACTTCCAGCACCATCACAAACAGAAGAAGGCCATCAATTAGAAAATCTGCCAAAAATATTCTCAAAATACGTTCTTGAACAAGAGATGAGTCAAGAGAGATGGATTGATATTCCAAAGGAAGTCAGAAATGTTTATAAACAAGTTGGAAGACCGACACCACTTTTTAGAGCAACTGGACTTGAAAAATATCTGGATACACCCGCCAAGATCTATTATAAACGAGAGGATATGTCTCCTGTAGGTAGCCATAAACTGAACACTGCAATAGCACAAGCTTATTATGCTAAAAAAGCAGGTGCTGAAAGGTTAACAACGGAAACTGGTGCAGGACAATGGGGATCAGCACTATCTCTCGCATGTTCCCTTCTAGATCTCGAATGCACAGTTTATATGGTAAACGTTTCATTCAAACAAAAACCATATCGTAAAACTGTTATGCATCTTTATAATGGAGAAGTAATCCCATCACCAAGTGAAAGAACAGAATTCGGAAGAAGAATACGTAAAGAAGATCCTAATCACCCCGGATCACTAGGAATAGCAATATCAGAAGCAATTGAAGATGCTTTAACAGACGATAAGGTATTCTATACCCTTGGAAGTGTTTTAAACCACGTTCTCCTACATCAAACTGTAATAGGTCTAGAAGCTAAGAAACAATTCGAACTCATAGAAGAAACTCCTGATGTATTGGTTGGATGCGTTGGAGGTGGGAGTAACTTCGGTGGGGCAGCATTCCCCTTCATGAAAGACAAGATTTCTGGAGATCTTGATTGTCAGTTCTTAGCTGCAGAACCTTCATCTTGCCCAACATTAACACAAGGTGAATATAGATACGACTATGGTGACACTGCAGGTTTAACACCATTAATGAAAATGTACACACTTGGACACGAATTTGTACCTCCTTCAGTACATGCAGGCGGTTTAAGATATCACGGAATGGCACCATTAGTTGCTTTACTCGTGAACCAAGGATTAGTAGAGGGAAGAACAGTTAACCAAACAGAACTTTTCCAAACTGGGAAAATATTTGCTAATACCGAAGGAGTGATTCCTGCACCTGAAACTTGTCATGCAATTAAAGTTGGAATGGACGAAGCAATAAAATGTAGAAAAACAGGAGAAGCAAAGAATATATTTATAAGCTTTTCAGGACATGGACTACTCGATCTTCAGGGATATGACGACTTTTTAGAGGGACATTTAACCCAATAATATCCCTTAATAATTTTTTTAAAAAAACGTTAATGTGTATTAATAATATTATATTGATAAACTGATTTTAAATATAATTTTAAAGGTAATCCAAATTTTAAATATCAGTAGCCACTAATCTATTTTAATTCTAATTGAATTTAGATATTTATTAATATTTGAAATATTTATTTATATGATTCGATCCATATGATTAATTGGATAATAATGGAGGATAATAGTTATGTATCAAATAGGGGAAGCCTTAATAGGAACTGGCAATGAAATAGCTCACGTTGATTTAGTAATTGGAGATAAAAATGGCCCTGTTGGTGCTGCATTCGTAAATAACATGGCCGACATGTCAATAGGACACACACCACTTTTATCTGTTATCAGACCTAACTTGCTAACAAAACCTGCAACACTTATAGTGCCGAAAGTAACTGTAAGAGACTTAAAGGATGCTGATAAGATATTTGGACCGGCACAAACTGCTGTTGGTAGAGCGGTTGCAGACGCAGTAGCGGAAGGGATTATGCCTAAAGAAGATGTAGAAGACCTTGTAATAATTGCCGGGGTATTCATACATCCTGGTGCAGAAAACTTCCGTAAAATCTATCAGTACAACTACGGAGCAACAAAGTTAGCATTGCAGAGAGCAATGGACGGTTATCCGTCTGTTAAAAAAGTTTTAGCAGAAAAAGATCGTGGAACACATCCAGTAATGGGATTCAAAGTAACCCGACTGTGGAGTCCGCCTTACCTTCAAGTTGCCTTAGATTTAGACAACATGGAAGACATGGAACGTATAATTAACACACTTCCAAACAGAGAGAGAATACTCATTGAAGCAGGTACACCATTAGTTAAGAAGTTTGGTGTTGGAATCATTGGAAAGATCAGAGAACTTAAAAATGATGCATTTATAATAGCCGATCTAAAAACACTAGATGTCGGACGTATTGAAGTTAAAATGGCTGCAGATGAAACTGCAGATGCTATAGCCATTTCAGGACTTGGTACAATAGAATCAATTGAAAAAGCAATTCATGAGGCGCAGAAACAGGGAATATATTCAATTTTGGATATGATGAATGTGGAAAACATCTTAGAAAAACTTCAAACACTTGAATATAACTCAGATATTGTTCTACTCCACAGAAATGTTGATCTTGAAACTAAACAAGCTGAAAGAGGAGAAAAACTGGCTGAAGTTACAGAATGGGGTAACATAAACCAAATCAAAGAGATTCTTGGTGAAGGTAAACTTGTTGCTGTTGCCGGAGGAGTAACCCCAGATCGTGTTGATAAGGCCCTTGACAGTAAAGCAGATATAATAGTCGTTGGTAGATACATCATCGGTTCAAGAGATGTGCGTCGCTCAGCCCAGGACTTCCTGGACCGCATGCCACAAGATCCTGACACCATGAGACTAGCCATGGATGAAGACGAATCTATCTAATTAAAACTTGAGGGTTACATGTTAATACCCTCATCTATATTTTATTTTTAGAAATCCCTGTTTTGTATATTAATTCAAGTACTCATAAAGTAAAGAATTGTATTTATTTCATTATAAATAATGAACATTAACTTGAAATCAAATTTAGGAAATATTTAAAAAAACTTATTAATTTTCAAAATAAATTTATTCAATGACATCAAATATTATACACTAATAATATAATATATTCTAATTACAAGAAAAAGTCATTTATTTGTTTATTACTAAAAATAATATGGTAAAATAGTAATTTAAAGCTGTAAACCTATAAAATTGGAGTAATATTATGATACTGGGTATCATCCGAGTAATAACTATACTTTAAGGTCTTTTTTGACATCACTTTTTAAATAAAGTTATTATTAATATTGATATTTCTAGTGCATGGTATGCAGGCATACAATATATTAATAGAATACTATGGGCCAATTTGTTATGATTTGTCTGGCAGAATTGACTAAAAGAGGATACTATGGGTACAGAAGTTTATTATTTTCAGGGACTGGAAATTCGTTACATGTGGCTAAAGAATTACAAAAACGGGATCCCGAAACAAATATAATAGCAATTGTTGGTCTTTTAGATAATGCAATTATAGAAACCCGTGGCGAAATAGTAGGTATTGTATTTCCTATTCATCTTGCTATGGCTCCTGCTCCGGTTATGGAATTTCTTAAGAAACTTGATTTAAAATCAGCTGATTATATTTTTGCATTAGTTACACGGGCTGGTAGCCCTCATAGAGCATTTATTGACTTGGATAAAATATTAAAGAAAAAAGGTAAAAGTTTAGATTCATTTTTTACTTTAAATATGGCAAGCAATGATCCAAAATTTGAAGATTGGCCGCCAGGCAACATAAGAAGAAATTGCAAATTTGGAATCTGAAGTTCAAAATAATCTGGACTACATCCAAAAAATTGTTATAAATAAAGAAAAAAGCCAGGGAAGAGACACTAGTTCCACAGTTCCTATGCCGATATTTTCATTTCTCTCTCCAATACTTTCCATTCTTAATAAAATGTACAATGTTGATTTTTTTATTCAGATTCACAGTAGGTAGGTTGTGGTACCTGTAAAAAGGTATGTTTATCCGGAAAAATAAAAATGATTAATGGAAAACCAGTATGACAGAATGATTTACCCTGTTTTTTCTGTACGCATGTCTCAATTATTGACCCGAATAGGCAGCTCAAATCAATCCACCCGATTATTAAAATCATATACAATGGAGAATGAAAAGTATTCTCATCCTTATGCAAAAGCAGATGATATTGCTGTACAAAATAAAAATGAGGAATTTGAAAGAAAGGTGAAATAATTGAGGAATAAATTACTTCAATAGATGAAAAGGGTTCGAATTTGAACCAGGTTGTCGGTTAGCTTGGGTTCTGCCCTAAGGTTTCTAATTGTTAGTGTTTATGTCAATGGGCATGCTTTTAATAACATAATAGCGAGTAATCAAGCGTGTGAGGGTAATTGATGGGAGCTGTTGGGTTTAGAATTAATCATATAAATGTCATTTAATAAAAAAAACCTATTAAATATGTTATAATGCATATAACTTAAATATTAAACAATTATCAAAAGCAATCTTCAAATAGTGATCAATTACATTATTCCCATTTCTTATAAATAACAACTAAATATCTACAATTATATGAATTATCAGAGACTAATTTGGTAAGATATTACTAAAATAAGCTTTATTTTTGATGTAATTTATCAATCACATATTATAACACAGTTATAATTGATCGGAAAGATCTATTCCTCCACAAAATTTATATACTTCATAAATCATATTGCGAAGGGTTATAAAGATATTAAATTTGCCTGAAGTTTTTTTATAAAAATTTCCATTCCGGTACGAGTTAATATCTGGGGGTTAAATAGGAGAAAAATGTGTTATATAACAAAAAAAATGTGAAAAATAAAAGTTAGATAATTAAAATATGAAGTTTCCATATTTGAAGTCCCAAAGTTCGATCATCATGTGAACCAATTTAAAAAAACTGGCTTCCTAGGAAAGTACTTGATACAAAAGTTGAATTTNNCCCATTGGTAAATACATGTCAAAGGTCTTAACAGGTAAAAAAACCTTCATGACCCCAGTGATACGACCGATAGAAAAATTCATTTACCGCATATGTTCCATTGACGAAAATCAAGAGATGACATGGAAAAGATATGCTTACGCATTAATAATATTCAATATAATTGGAATAACGTTTCTTTTTGTTTTACAGTTAATACAAAACTTTTTACCCTTAAATCCTGCACAAATGACAGGTGTTAGATGGGATACAGCATTAAATACAGCAATTTCATTTGGAACTAATACCAACTGGCAATCCTATGCTGGTGAAAGTACAATGAGCTACCTAACTCAGATGCTTGGAATGACTGTACAGAACTTCCTCTCAGCTTCAGTTGGTATAGCAGCTCTCCTAGCTTTAATCAGAGGTTTCACACGTCAAAATTCGAAGACCATAGGTAATTTCTGGGTTGATATAACAAGAACAGTCCTCT
The DNA here is from genome assembly GCA_003151535.1 of Methanobacterium sp. Classification (GTDB taxonomy): domain Archaea; phylum Methanobacteriota; class Methanobacteria; order Methanobacteriales; family Methanobacteriaceae; genus Methanobacterium_B. Next base: position 11,321 of record PLXT01000077.1, on the reverse strand, counting down.
ATATTCTTTTACCATTAGCCGTAATTTTTGCCATTATTTTAGCATCACAGGGTGTGGTTCAAACTATTGGTGCGTATGTTACAGCCCATACAATATCAGGGATTAATCAAACAATAGCACTGGGTCCTGTTGCTTCACAGGAAGCAATTAAGATGTTAGGCTCAAATGGAGGAGGATATTTCAATGCTAATTCAGCACATCCATTTGAAAATCCAAATGGATTAACCAACATACTGGAATCATTTGCAATTCTATTGATTCCAATGTCAGTAGTATTTGCATTTGGATACATTATAAAAAATTTCAGACAAGGATTGGCCATATTTGCTGCCATGATGATACTCCTTGTAGGTGGATTGGGAGTAGCATATTATGCCGAAAGCCAACCTAACCCAATAATTGAAAAAATGGGCGTTTCTGGCGGGAATATGGAAGGTAAGGAACTGTCAGTTGGTGTTGGACAATCGGTTTTATGGGGCGCAATCACAACAGATGTTTCAAACGGTGGAGTAAACTCAATGCATGACAGCACCATGCCCCTAACAGGACTTGTTTACATGTTTAATTTGGGTATAGGTGAAGTTATATTCGGAGGGCTTGGTGTTGGACTTATTGGAATGCTTTTCTACATCATTTTAACCATGTTCATAGCAGGACTGATGATAGGGAGAACACCAGAATTCCTTGGTAAAAAATTAGGACCATACGAAATGGTAATGGCAACATCAGCCCTTCTAGTACCAGCTGCACTTATCCTTGTATTTTCGAGTATTGCAATATCATTACCACAAGGACTAGCTGGTCTTAACAATCCATCAGCACACGGACTCTCTGAAATACTATATGCTTACGCATCAGCATTTGCAAATAATGGTTCTGCATTTGCAGGATTAAGTGCAAACACAGTATTCTACAACCTAACATTAGGTCTTGCAATGTTTATTGGAAGATTTATTGTAATAATACCTGCATTAGCCATTGCAGGAGCATTAGCAGCAAAAGGAAGAGTACCAACAGATGCATCAAGCTTTCCAAGCACCAACGCACTATTCGTAATCATGCTAGTAAGTGTAGTGGTAGTTGTCGGAGCATTAACCTTCTTCCCAGTCTTCTCACTCGGACCAATACTCGAACATTTATTCCTACAAGGAGGACTCACTTTCTAGGGGGGTTAAATCATGACAAACGAAAAATCAACAAGCATTTTTGAACGAAAATCATTACTGGAAGCACTTAAAGGCTCAATTAAAAGACTTAATCCAATAATCCTCCTTAGAAACCCAGTAATGCTTATTGTAGAAATAGGGGCCATTCTTACCACATTAATAGCATTATTTAACCTGCTCTATGGTGGAAACTTTTTATTCAACATTCAAATTAGTATATGGCTATGGTTTACAGTCATATTCTCAAACTTTGCAGAATCACTCGCAGAAGCAAGAGGTAAAGCAAGAGCACAAACACTAAAAAATACTAGAACCCAAGCATTTGCAAACAAAATAATAAACGAAAATAAAACAGAAAAAGTTCCAGCACTTTCATTGAGAAAAAAAGACATAGTCATTGTCAAAGATGGAGAAATTATTCCCAGTGATGGAGATATAATTAATGGAACTGGCTTAGTTGATGAATCAGCAATAACAGGCGAATCTGCACCAGTAATAAGAGAATCTGGAGGAGATATAAGTGGAGTAACAGGAGGAACTAAACTCCTATCCGGACAAATTAAGATAAGAATCACAGTTGATCCTGGAGAAACATTCCTTGACAGCATGATCAACATGGTTGAAAGCGCTAAAAGAGAAAAAACACCCAACGAAAAAGCTCTGGAAATTCTTTTAGTAGGATTAACAGGGCTTTTTATTGTGGTTGTTATAACCTTGACTGCCTTCTCTAATTACATGGGAGTTGCCATAAGTATCCCTATTTTAATAGCTCTTCTGGTCTGTCTTATGCCAACAACTATTGGTGCACTCTTACCGGCTATTGGTATAGCTGGTATGGACAGACTGTTAGAGCATAATGTAATTGCACTAAGCGGAAGAGCTGTTGAAGCAGCAGGTGATGTAAGTGCAGTTTTACTCGATAAAACAGGTACAATAACACTTGGAAGCAGGAAAGCAACAGAATTTATTCCTGTTAAAGGAATAGATAAAAAAGAACTCATTGAAGCTTCATTACTATCTTCCCTTGCAGATGAAACTCCAGAAGGAAGAAGTATAGTAATTTTAGCTAAAAAAGAATTAGATGTACGTGGTCGAGACATAAGAGCACCCGAAAATTCAGATTTTATACCATTCACCCCAGAAACTCGTATGAGTGGTATAGATTATGGATCTAATAAAGTACGTAAAGGAGCAGCAAGTTCGGTAACGGAATTTGCAAAGAGCTATAAATGTGCTATTCCTTTAGATGTCAATGAGATAGTTGAGGAAGTGTCAAGAAATGGAGATACACCATTAGTTGTGTCAGATTGTAAAGGTGTATTTGGTGTTATACGTTTAAAAGATGTGGTTAAAACAGGTATTAAAGGTCGTTTACAACAGTTAAGGCAGATGGGAATTAAATCAGTTATGATAACTGGTGATAATCCATTAACAGCAGCATCTATAGCTGCAGAGGCCGGAGTAGATGATTTTATAGCAGAAGCCAGACCCGAAACTAAATTAGAATTGATTCGTAAATATCAAAGTGGTGAAACTCAACGTCTTGTTGCAATGATTGGGGATGGAACCAATGATGCTCCAGCACTAGCTCAAGCTGATGTAGCAGTAGCAATGAGTGCAGGAACTGCAGCAGCACGTGAAGCAGCAAACATGGTAGATCTAGATTCATCACCCGCAAAACTGTTGGATATAGTAGAAATAGGCAAAGAAATATTGATTACAAGAGGGGCTTTGACAACCTTCAGTATTACTACTGACGTAGCCAAATACTTTGCAATCATTCCAGCAATATTTGCAGTCACATATCCACAACTGAACATCCTAAACATAATGCACCTATCAACACCAATGAGTGCTGTTTTATCAGCAGTTATATTCAATGCCCTTATAATACCATTTCTGATTCCATTAGCACTCAGGGGAGTTAAGTACCGTTCATCTTCATCAGTTACAAGACTGCTTGGAATGAACATATTAATATATGGATTAGGAGGTCTAGCATTACCATTTATTTGTATAAAACTGATAGACATTCTAATATCATCACTGGGGGTGACATAGATGGGTGAACTACTTAATGAACTTAAAAGAGCAGTTATAATATTTGGAACTTTAGCCGTAATTTTGGGTTTAATCTATCCCCTTGTAATAACGGGCATATCACAAGTTGCATTTCCTTACCAAGCCAATGGCGAAATGATAAAGATTAATGGAAACATTGTGGGTTCTGAACTTATTGGTCAAAATTTTGATGGTCCCCAGTATTTCCAGAGCAGACCATCAGCAATAGGCTATAATGCTAGTACTTCAGGGGGTTCCAATTATGGGCCTACGAACAAATTATTAATTAACAGGGTAAATGAAACTATCAGTGAGATCAAGGTAAATGATAGTCTTTCCTCCAATGCTACAATTCCATCTGATTTGGTGTTGGCTTCGGGAAGTGGACTTGACGGATATATCAGTGTAGAATCAGCATTAATCCAGGTTCCAAGAATTGCAAAAGTACGACATATTAGTGAATCAACAATTGATAATCTTATACAGAAAAATCAAGAAGTACCATTTCCATGGGTTGGACAGCCAATTGTAAACGTACTGAACCTGAACCTTGCACTAAATGGAATCCATTAAAATTTGGATTTCACCCTAAATTTTTTTTTAAGTTAAATATAATTTTTGGAATAGTAAAAATAATTCCCAAGTATCTATTGGTAGGTGTAATATGACAGAAGAACATAACAGACCCAATCCTGATGAACTTCTTAACAGAATAAAAGAAGATGAGAAGGTTAAAGAACGTAAAAAGGGATATTTGAAAATATTTTTAGGATATGTTGCAGGGGTTGGTAAAACATATAGAATGCTCTCTGAGGCACGTATTTTGAAAGGAAAAGAGCAAGATGTTGTTGTTGGTCTGGCTGAAACACATGGCAGGGTTGAAACTCAAGAACTTTTAGAAGGGCTAGAAGTACTACCTAAAAAACAGATTGAGTATGGTGGTATTTTACTTGATGAACTTGATGTTACTGCAATATTGGAGAGAAAGCCTAAATTTGTTATGGTGGATGAACTGGCTCACACTAATGTACCGGGTTCATTGCATTCTAAACGATATCATGATGTTGAAGAAATATTGGATGCTGGCATAAACGTTTACACAACTTTAAATGTACAGCACATTGAAAGTTTGAAGGGTATTATTTATCAGATAACAGGTGTTGAAGTTAGAGAAACTGTTCCAGATAGGATAATTGAGATTGCAGATAAAATAGAAATTGTTGATTTACCAACTGAAGAATTGCTTCAAAGATTAGAGGAGGGTAAAGTTTACATACCTGAAAAGGTGCAGCAAGCAGTTTTAAAATTCTTTAAAGAAAGAAATTTGGTAGCTCTTAGAGAGTTGGGTCTTAGGTATGCTACAAGATTGGTAGATACCAATATGAACAAGCGGCTTGAGAATGAAGGTGTTTCTGGTCCATGGGATGCAAGTTCGAAGGTTATGGTATGTATAAATTCAAGGTCATCTTCTGAAAATATGATACGATTGGCTCATAGATATGCTACTAATTTTAATGCTGAATGGCTTGCAGTATATGTGGAACCTACCTACAAATTCAATAAGGGTAACAAAGAAAGTTTACAGCTTGAAAATAATCTTAAACTCGCTGAAGAATTAGGAGGTAAAGTTTTTAGATTAACAGGCATTAATATAGCTGAAGAAATTGTTTCATTTGCAAAATCAAAAAATATAAGTTTAATTGTAATAGGACATTCAGAAAGATCACGTATAGAAGCATGGATAAGAGGATCAGTTGTAAATGAAATTATCCATAAAGGAAGCCCAATCCAAGTTCTAGTGATCGAAGGAGGAAATGGTCGGAAAGAAGATGAAAAAATCCCAAAAATTGACAAACAAAACTATTTAGATTTAAAAAGTTATTTAAGACCATTTACAATAAGTTTATTAAGCATAGTGCTAGCATCGATTATTTGCTTCTTTTTAAGGCCATTCTTAGAAGCGATTAATATTCCAATGATATTCATAATACCAATCGTTTTCAGTGGTTTAGTTGCTGGACGAAAGGGAGGTATTATTGCATCGGTAATGGCAGTTGCATTCTTTGACTTCTTCTTTGTTCCACCATATTTCACCTTTAGTGTATCTGATATCCAGTTCATACCCACCTTTGTTGTGTTATTCATTGTAGGTATTATAACCAGTTTCCTTGCAGACACAGTAAAGAAACAGGTACAAAATACAAGACAACGAGAGGAGTTCATAGCATCATTATATGATTTTAGTCGTGACTTATTAGTTTCTCAAAACTTAGATGACTTTTTAATGCGAATTACTAGTTATATAGAGGATTTGTTCAATTATGATGTTGTTATGATCTTACCGGATAATAACAAGAACCTAAAAATTGTATCACGTAAAGGAAAGAACATCCGATTTGATGATGACGATCTAGGTTTGGCCAATTGGGTTTTTGAACATGAAAAACCTGCAGGATATAGTACAGATACATTAGCATCTTCAAAATGGTATTATCTACCATTAAATACTCATAAATTAAAATTAGGTGTTTTAGCTGTTGCACCATATAAATCAGATATTAAAAATGAAGAGAAACATCTGCTTAAAGCATATACAAGTATTGTTTCGATAGCACTGGCAAATTATATAAAATAGGGAATAGGTGATTTTTTTTATATTCCCCTTTATTTTCTTATTGTGTTTTGTGCAGCTATGACAATTAGGAAAAGTATTGGCCAGATTTCAAGTCTTCCTATCCACATATCAGCTATGAAAACTAGTTTAACGAAACATTTTGGTAATGTATTCATTCTATAGGCGTCTCTCTCAAGAATAAAAAGTTCTAAACATTTATCTTCCTTAAGATTTTACTACTTTACATCATATCTCAAATAAACATGATGTTTAAGAGAATTTGTGTAATTTATCATACATTTCAAAGGGATAAATTAAAATTAGAAGAAATGAATAAAACCTAATATAAAGGGGGGTTGGGGTCTGTGTTTGAAAGCGAAATAAAAATAAACGATTTAAAATCTGGAAATAATGTATACATCCTTTTTGCAAGAGATAACCCTGATTATTACGTTTTTCTTAAAACAAAGAAATAGAAGAAAATTTATATATGATATATACAGAACTTAGTGAAGAATATGGATCCCCTATAGATATTTCAAAGTTTTTAAATGATTATATAATCATTGAAGGAAAAAAGAAAGATTTAAAACACATAAATGCCCTAGATGAGCAAATAAAAATCGTTTAATATCTATTGAAAATCTCAGTAAAAATTTAATTTTTATAAAATATGACTCCCATAAATCTTATTTTATTGGATCTAATGGTTCTGCTGCAGTTATTGATCCTCGTAGAGATTGTGACGTATACCTAGAAATTGCTGAGAAGAATAACCTACAAATAGAATACATATTCGAAACTCACCGCAACGAAGATTATGCTATAGGGTCAATTGAATTAAGAGAGATTGTAAATGCCGAAGTTTAGCATGGATCTCAGCTTGATTTCACTTATGGAAACTCCGTGTGTGAAGGGAATAAATTTCAGTTGGGATCCATTGAACTGGAAATTATTGATACACCAGGTCACACCGATGAAAGTATATCTATCACTATGAAGGATACTAATGTCTCAGAAGATGTTTACTTGATCTTTAGTGGTGATGCTCTATTTGCAGGAGAGACCGGTAGAGTTGATCTTTACGGTGAATCCGAGAAAAAAAGATTAGCTGGAGATCTTTATAATAGCATATTCCATAAGATTCTTCCTATAGGTGATCATGTCATTTTATGCCCTGCCCATGGTGCAGGTTCTGTTTGTGGGGCTGATATAAGGGAGCAGGAGCTCGCTACTATTGGATATGAAAAAAAGAATAGCCAATCGTTAAGTTACAGTCGAGATGAATTCATTGAGAGTAAGATTAATGAACAACTTTATTATATGCCATATTTTGATAAAATGGTTGATATCAACTTAAAAGGGCCTGATCTTATTTACAGACTTCCGGAATTAAAGGTTTTAAATGTAAATGAAGTTAAACAGTTAAATAATGGTGGAGCTCAAATTGTTGATGTAAGGAAACCCACTAGTTATGGTGGAGGACATATACCTCAAATTTTGAATATTTGGAAGGATCGTTTACCCACCTATGCAGGTTGGATGCTTAATTACCAGGACCCTATCATCATAATAGATGAAGATGGCCAAAGCATCGATGAGGTCCGCAGATACCTGGTTCGACTAGGATATGATAATATCTACGGATATCTCGGTGGAGGATTCACTAAATGGTATACGCACGCGGAACCTATTGAAAAACTGGAGTTATGGTCTGTACAGAAACTTAGAGAAAAACAAAATGAAGAATCATTATTCATTTTAGATGTTAGAAAAATCGCTGATTGGAAAACTGGATACATAAAAGGAGCTCACCATATTTATTTAGGATATTTAGAAGAGGAATTAGACAAAGTACCACGTAATAGAAAGGTAGTGGTTTACTGTAATTCTGGGTACACATCCACTATAGCAAGCAGTATTTTACTGAGAAATGGTTATGTAGATGTTGTAACAGTGTTAGGTGGCATGAATGCTTGGAGAAAAGCAGGATATCTGCTGTAAAATCTTAAAAATGTTAAAAGAAAAGAATAGAATTTTAAATAGTTATATTTGGACACTTTCCATAATTATTTTTTTATAGAATAATTAAACAAACCCTTAAATCCCATGAACAAAACGAGAGATTATTATTGATTGGGAGAGTATTCATCTAATCATATCTATTAAATAAAATGATAAGTTAAAGAGATATTTGCTCTAAAATTCTAAGTTTTTTATTCTATTTTAAACTAATATGGGTCTAGTTAATTATATTTTCATATCTCTATAAGTTATTCTTTGATAATTGAACTCAAAATAGTATTCTTAATTTACAACAATGTGCTTATAATAAGTCTTTTTTAATATATTAGAGGCTGTCCCATAATTATTTTCTGCACTGCTAATTTTTTATTTATTTTGAATTTAAAGGTCTATTTATTCTTATTTTTTTCCAGATTTTGTATTATGGGACAGCCTCTATTAATCATTTAAGAGATTTTCTATTAACTCGTTTTTTTATATTTTTTGGTTGGGTTTCTCTTATAGTTTGGGTATTTCATCCTTTTTTTCCTTGGTTTTTGTAGATCAGTATCATAATATTAGTGTCAATTATAACCATATAAAAGTTACAAAATATTTAACTTATTCAAATCCAACTTATTAATAGACAGATCTAATGTGACTCTAAATTAATTAACAATGTCACAAACTATATCAAAATATTTTAAACATTTTCAAGAAGTTTAATTCATAAATCGGGATGTGAATGGATAAAGCAAGGAATAGAGATTCAAAGTGGATTTAATAGGAGTGATATTATGAGTGAATTTAAACAAATTATGGAAACTATATCGCCACAAGATGCATTTAAATTGATTAAAGAACATGAAAATGACTCTAATTTTATTATTCTTGATATTAGACCTTATGAAGAATTTGATGACGAGCATATAGCTGGTGCGAAGAATTTAGATTATGATGGCCATGAATTCCAAAAAAAAGTGAATAAGCTTGATAAAGAAAAAAATTATGTCATATATTGTAGAAGTGGTGTAAGAGGAGGATATTTTTTAGAGAAAATGAAAGATTCAGGATTTAAAGAAGCTCATAATATTTTAGGCGGATTTAGAGGTTGGGAAGTGAGTGAACTTCCTCTTGTAAAATGATTAGTGAGGAGAATTATAAAGTGAAGATACTACGAAAAGTTATTGACATTATTAACCCAATTTACGTGATGGAAGGTGCGGGGGTGCGTTTACGCCGGAGTATAGCGACTCAAAAATTAGATTATCTTGATCCATTTCTGCTCTTTGACCACTTTGGATCCGATGATCCTAATGATTATCTTGCAGGGTTTCCAATGCATCCACATAGGGGAATTGAAACTGTTACTTACATTTTAGACGGTTTAGTTAACCACAAAGATAGTATGGGTAACTCAGGCATACTAGGGAAGGATGATGTCCAGTGGATGACTTCTGGTAGTGGAATTATTCATGAAGAGATGCCAAAACCTTATAAAGGGAAGATGGAAGGCTTTCAACTATGGGTTAATCTTCCAGCCAAGTTAAAAATGACCACACCACGGTACCAAGAAGTTAAATCATCACAAATTCCAGAAATTCACCGTAAAGATGGAGTAGTTGTAAAGATAATCGCTGGAGAAATGGAAAGTGTTGAAGGTGCTGTAACTGAGATATTCGCAGATCCCGAGTATCTGGATGTGATTATTCCTGCAGGATCTTCTTTTGAACAACCCATTAAACGTGGACACACAGCTTTTGCCTACGTATTTGAAGGTGAAGGAATTTTTGGAGACTTTGAATTAAATTCATTAGGGGAAGGTACAGTTGTACCTGCAACTAAGCTGGTGATATTTGGTGATGGAAATTATGTTAGAGCTAAATCTGACCAAATTCCTGTTAGGTTTTTATTAATTTCAGGAAAACCACTTAATGAACCAATCGCAAGATATGGGCCGTTTGTTATGAACACATCAGATGAAATCGAACAAGCCTTGAGAGACCTACAGAACGATAATTTTGTTAAATAAACAAAAATCTTTAGGTGATTGTAATGAACGAACATGTTATAGAGAACCCTAGGAAAATAAAAGTAAAATACATTAAAAAATGGGGGAGTATTAATGGATGAAAAAGTTTATATTGTAAAAAAAATGAAGAAAGATGGAATGGGTATCCCCTTGATAGGAGATGAATTCCCAACGATGAAAGTTCAAACCACACAGGGGATGATGGAACTTCCAAAGGCATTTAAAGGAAAATGGTTTATTCTTTTCAGTCATCCGGCAGACTTTACACCAGTATGTACAACAGAATTTGTAGCTTTTCAGAAGAGATACCAGAAATTCAGGGATTTAAACTGCGAACTCATAGGTCTGAGCGTTGACCAAGTTTTCTCCCATCTCAAATGGATTGAATGGATAAAGGACAATCTTGAAGTTGAAATAGAATTCCCTGTAATTGCAGACACAGGAGATGTAGCAAAAACTTTAGGATTGATCCATCCAGCCAAGGCAACCAACACAGTAAGAGCTGTGTTCATTATTGATCCCGAGGGAATAATAAGGGCTATACTTTATTATCCACAGGAACTTGGACGTAACATGGATGAGATCCTAAGAATGATAGAAGGATTTAACCAGATCGAGACAAAACATGTGGCAATTCCAGCCGACTGGCCAGAAAATGAATTAATTGGTAAAGGACTCATAATACCACCAGTACCGAATATAGAAGAAGGTAAAAAACGTTCAGAGAAGTATAAATGTTTTGACTGGTGGCTTTGCTACAAAGACTACTAAAACTGGTTTTTCGGAGGATTTGTTGAAATTTAGATTTGAATTAATAATTGGAGGAAAAAATGTAATGGAAAAAATTTAAATTTTTTATTTTAAAACTAAATTTTATTTTCTTCCTTGCAAGGACACCAACAGGTTAGAATCTAAGTTTTTATATTGAAATCATAGAACTACTACCCATAAACATACCCCAGTGTAGAGTAATTGGAATCAAAAAAATATTAAAATACTATACATATCGAATCCATGAAGTAACCTACATCAATATTGAAAAGGAAGCCTAACTATTATTCTAATCATGTATAGGTTATAGATAATGGAAGATTTAATTCCTAAGAAAAGAACTTAAAAAACATCATGCTTAAATATGATGAAAAACCGAACTATTTTTTTTAACAACATACAGGACATTAAACAGAAAATCCCTTCTTAATTCCTAATAATTGGTTCTTCCTCATCTACATTCAATAAATAAGTAAAATCTCCATTAGAAATTAAACAATATTTAACAGGATTAAATCCTATATACTTTCTATTAATTACAGCAGAGTAATCTTGAGGTTCATGCATAAACTCTTCTATTCGTTCAATAGGATTTTTAGCTTCTACTATCAATAACGGTTTATCTCCATTATACACAATATAATCCGGGGGGGTTGTCAAGTTAGTGGGTGTT
>PLXT01000012.1 GCA_003151535.1 Methanobacterium sp. | reverse complement strand
CTAAATTCCTGTTTAAATACAATTTCTTCTTTAATATCATATAAACCTTATTATAAGACAATTAAAAAAAGCTATGATTATATGTTAATTACTCGGAAAAATGAGTTAAATGAGACGTTAAACCATGATTATGTTCTAATTATGTCATGTTTATGACAAAAGTCACCACTAAACTCACTACTAAAAAAATTTATAAAAATTCAGACCAAAAAAAAAAAATCAAGTAAAATAGAAATTCTCTATATTATTATATAATTCATCAAATTCATAGTATTAATTTGGATTTATTTTCAAATAAATTTTTTCTAATAATTTATTATTTCAACTTAAATAGCAAACAAATAAATCTGGGGATTAAAAATTAATATATAATCAGTTCTTTTAAACTGAAGGAAGTTCAAAATGTCTAAAAAAGTGGAAGATTTTATAGAAAATTTAAACGTAACAAGGGATATATCCTCAAAGTTTGCTGTATCTGAAAAGATTATTAGAACATCTGCTAAAGGGCGTAAATATTTAGACCTTAGTTTGGCAGATAAAACTGGTCAGATGGATGGAAGAATGTTTATACCGGATGTAGATATTATATTTGAGTCAATAAATTTAGGCAGGGTATACAATGTAATAGGGAGAATAAGCGAATTTCCGCTGGATTCAGGAAAGTACAATATGGTAGTAAATATTATAGACGAGTTAAAAGAAGGTGAATACCTCCTAGAAGACTTCGTGATGATCTCTCAAAACAATTCTGATGATCAAATAGCAGAGATCAACCGGGCAATAAATGAGGTGCAGAATATTCATATTAAAAACCTTTTAAAAGCTTTTTTCTGTGATAGTGATTTTACAAAGGAATTTTACATAGCTCCTGCAGCTATAGTACACCATCATAATTATATGGGAGGATTACTTGATCATTCTGTGGAAATTTTGGATATATGCAGAACAATGTGTAAAATTTTTCAGGATCTAAATAAAGATCTACTTTACTGCGGAGTTTTATTGCATGATATTGGTAAAATAAAAACTTATACATACGGAACGGGTCCTATTGGATTTTCAGAAGAAGGTGATCTGCTAGATCATATATACATCTCTTGTGAAATGGTAAAAGAAAGGATGATAAAATTAGAAACACCTGAAGAACTATCAAATCAGATACTTCATATGATACTGAGCCATCATGGATATGTAAGCGATGGATGGGGTTCTCCAGTTGATCCAAAAACACCTGAAGCGTTGACACTACATTTTGCTGATAACATGGATGCAAAGGTTAAAGAGGCACTTCAAAGATGAACTCATCATATTTCAGTAATTGGTTAGGTGTTTAAATAGTTTTTATTTTATACAATATAATATTTTTTTAAACAAACAATTTCCTAAATTCTGGAAAAACTTATACTAGTTTTTTACATAAAATATAATGATCAACAATATTTTGGACACGATCTTAATTGTAAAAGAAAATCGTAAAAGACATTACTGTTGTATATGGTCTTGCTGGAGGTTATCTGATACTAAAGCTAGAATATTTTAAAAATAATTTAAATAAGTGATTTTTTTTAGACTCTTATTTTATTTTAAATCGTATAAAATATTTTAAATTTTAAAGGAGTTAAATTATGGACAGAAAAATTAAGATGGTTCTAGTATTACTAATTTCAGTAGCTGTTGTTGTAGCAGCTTTAGAGTATCAGCAAAATCAGCCGGTTAAACTTCAAGGTGTTCAAGTTAATGATTATCAAGGAAAGAAACTGACACCGATTAATAACATGCCGAAAACATCCATAAAAGGTACCCAATATGTTAATGAGAGTAATTATACTCTGGAAGTTACTGGTTTGGTGCAGAATCCTCGAAACTACACATATGCTGAAGTTTTAAATCATACAGCATATCAAAAGGTAGTAACACTAAATTGTGTTGATGGTTGGAGTGCTACTGTGTTATGGCAGGGAATTTTAGTTTCAGATCTTCTGAAAGAAGCCAAACCATTGCCAACAGGTACTGTAGTCATATTTACTGCTGCAGATAATTACACTACTTCCTTTCCCATAGAATATCTTTACAACAACAATATACTACTTGCATATAAAATGAACAACGTAACAATACCCCCCGAATACGGTTTCCCCTTCCAGTTAGTTGCTGAAAGCAAATGGGGTTATAAATGGATAAAATGGGTTACAAAAATTGAAGTATCCAACGACACCAACTATACTGGCTACTGGGAGAGCAGAGGTTATACTAACGGTGGAGATCTAAACCAAAGCTTTGCAGGGAGTTGAATTAAAGGTTGAAATGATTTCAATAACCATTTAGAAATATAAAAATAGATTTCAAAATAATCCTCTAATTAAGGGAATTACATTTATATCCCCTTAATTAAAAGGATTATGTGTCTTTAAATTTGGAACATCATACATTTTTTTTACAATATGGTATTTTCTTTCTATAGTTTGAAAAATATTATTATTCAGTGGTTTTTCTAGAATTTTCTTTGTCTAAATTATCTAAAATTTTGTTGATCTCAAACTTTGTGTGTTCAACTGAATTACCTGTATGGATAATATGCCAGTCTTTTGCTAATTCCAATGCTTTACCCCGGACTTTTACAAGGTCATTTAAGTTTTCAAACATTTCATGTTCGTTACGTTTTAACAGACGATTGAGCAGTTCATCTGGTTCAACATCTAAAAAAAACATATAATTTGATGTTGGCAATACAAATGAAAAAAAAGTGTATAACAATTTTGCAATCGGGAATGGCAGATAGGCAACACCCATAAGGTAACGAACCATTATGATAGTTTCACCTTTTTTACTGTATAACCGTACCGATCTAATTACATCAAGGGCGTAGTACATCGATGCTTGGATATGATTAATTTTTGCCCTTCCTAAAAGCGCTTTTTTAGCTTTTATCCCATATCTATTGTCATCCGCAGGATGAGTTCGTAGAACTACATGTTCTCCTTTTAAAAGATATTTTTCCCGAATTAGATTTGCCTGGGTATCCTTCCCGGATCCATCCAATCCATCTATTATTATATACCGCATTATTACCTCTTTTACATTTATTTTTTGAATCAATTATTATAAAAAATGAATTGTAAATTAATATTTTATAACCCGATCATAATCAATAAAAGATATGTGCCTACTGCAAAGAAACAGGCTGTTATATTATCGAGCCCTCTCGGTGTTATTCCTTCGAATATTGTTGCAACAAGTGCTACTATGGGTATGATTATGAAATTGGAAGTTGGAACGTGATAATAATATAACACAATGGTTAGACTTAGAATCAATATTAAGAACATTCCAATTGAACCTTCAAAACTTTTTTCATCGCCAAGTATTTGATATTTATTTTTACCATACCTTTTCCCTATTAAAGCAGCCATTCCATCCCCATAGGACATTGCTGCTATTCCCACACCAATTATCCATGGCTGATTAAAGAAAAAGAAAGCCAGGACAGTCCAAGATATTGCATAATAAACAAGACCAAACCCGTGGCCAGATGAGGATATTCTATCCCCCAGCTTAATAGGGGAGTAGGGACTCATCAAAAAGGTTAGAAATATAAAAGGGGCAGCAACAAGGAAAGTTATTATGTATTGGCTCGTGAAAAGTGGCAATATGAAAAGGATATTTCCAACCATGATATGCAGAAATTTTCTACTGAAAGTAGGATATTGCTTCAACACTTTTTCAGATATAATGAGTAAAATGACAATATATCCATAGACCAATACTAATCCCACAATATCGCTATATATCATGTCCTTTATGAAGTTCTTTTACATATAAGAGAATTTGTATTGAATTGGTCAACAATTTTAGAATTAAACAATTTCTTTAAAATTATAAGTAATCTATAATATCAATAATGGAGAATATTTATTCAATAGGAATGTTAGAACTTTAATTAAATATATAATAAATGATTTAAACATTTAACAGCTTATAATTAAAAAATTATTATTCACGTATAATTAAAGGAGATAATTTGTATGTACATATGTTTGGAAGGAATTGATGGATCAGGCAAGTCAACTCAGATAGAATTACTTGTAAAGTGGCTTGATGATTATGGAATTGACGTGTTGATGGTGTTTGAACCTACAGAATCTCCTGCAGGTAAACTTATTAGGGAAATGCTGCAAAATCCAAATGCGACCAAAAATAACTTTCAGAATACACTTGCACTACTATTTGCAGCAGATAGGATTATTTTAATGGATGAAATTGAAGAAGCAGAGAAAGCGGGTAAGATAGTAATAAGTGATCGATGTTTTTACTCTAGTATGGTGTATCAAAATGATGGAGATTGGATAAATAAAATTAATAAGTTTGCAAAAAGACCAGATTTAGTTTTATTACTGGACATAGACCCTGAAACAGCAATTTCACGGTGTGAAGGCAAGGATAACTTTGAAGATATTGAGTTTTTAATAAAAATTAGAAAAAGATATCTTGAAATTGCAGATAAACAGGATTTTATGGTTGTAAATGCAAAAAATGGTTTAAACAAAGTTCATGATGATATAAAAAGAGTTGTGGCCCGTAAATTGGGCATGTGCATTTAATGTGAATAATAAATAAATAGGCAATATTCATTCTGGAGGTTTAGTTTCTCCGGTGGTTTTCTTTTCAAGTTCCTCTATTCTTTCATTTAATGCTTTAACAATGTAATCCCTTGCATATTCAAGGTTTTTTATCTCTCCCTGAAAAACTGGTCCTAGATCTGTCTGTTTAACCTCAAGATTGTATTTTTCCATTACATAAGCAATTATCATTCCAGTAACTCCAGGTGGAATTTTCATTTCGAATTTTTCAATTTTTTCTTCAACCAATTTATATCCCTCCAAGATTCAAATATAATATAAATTTTAATCTGATTTAAGGTACTCCCTAACAGGTTCCAAAATTTCTATTAATCTTTTTATAACAGAATTTTTAAGGTCAAGTGGGTGTAGTTCATTTTTAGCGTAGATCTCTAACAGATCTTTGTAATTGAGTTCAAGATTTCCACCAAATTTTTCGGGTCGTTCTATCAGTAGTGTCTTGTCTTCGGTGAATACGAAGTGTTCTGCAATTTCAATAACAGGATTACCTTCAACCTGTCCTTGTGGGCAGAAACTCTTCTGCAACTTCTTCCTTATAACATCTGGTTCATCGTCTATTGCAATGTAATTCTCTTTACTAGAAGACATTTTATCTGATCCATCTGTACCATGCAAAAGTGGTGTGTGTAGACAAACAGGTGCTTCATATCCCATCCTTGGTAAACTCTCTCTTGCAAGCATGTGAATCTTTCGCTGTTCCATACCACCTAATGCCACATCAACATTAAGAAATATCATGTCTAATACTTGCATAAGTGGATAAATTACTTCTGCGACTTTATGGTCTTTACTGTCCCTTGTTATTTGTGCCATACTACGTTTTGCACGTGTTAAAGTTGTTGATAGAGCTAGTTCATATATTTTGTGGGTATAATCTTCAAGTGTTTGAAAGCTTGAACCTAAAATAAATTCAGTATCCTCAGAAAGCCCCAATGCTCTGAAACACTTCTTATTATAGTTTGATATTTTTTCTATTTCTTCAAGGCTTCCCTTACCATTCAAGTATGCATGAAAATCTGCAAGTAGAATTTTTACTTTGAACCCCGCATTTTGAAGATCTATCATCTTTTTAACAGTTATGGCATGTCCTAAATGGACGCTTCCTGATGGTTCGTATCCAATATATGCAATTGGCTTGTCTTTTTTAATTTTGTCTTTGAGTTCTTCTTCTGTCACCACTTCAAGGGTGCCTCTTTTAATGTTTTCCATCTTAAAGTTAAGGTCCATATTATCACCTTATAGATAATCAAATTAAATCTTTAAAATATAAATCTCTAGAATAGTACAATTATTATCTAATTTAGACTATAGAAGTATATTATTTTGCTATTATTTATTAGATATTCATTTTCTGTTAAGAATATAAAGTATCCCTTCAATTTCAACTACCTTCACTTCATCACCAATTTCCAAATCCGATATTTCATCGTTAATATTTATATCAACTGGTTGATAGGTATCGGGATCTAATATTTGGATAGTTTTTGGGGTTTTTGAAGTAACACTTGTAGTTTTTAAATCTGAACTTCTAGCAACAACTTTAATCTTGTTGTATTCTTTCCACAATACAGACCAAACACTTTGCGATTCTAGATCGTTTAAAATTATTTTTTTACCATCAAAGCCTTTAACTTGTCCTTTACGTTTTTCATATTCAATGAAATCGTCTTTCTGGAAATCTGGTAGCCTTATTGATATCCATATCCTGTACAAGTCCTTTCCCCGTGATTTGTCCCTTCCAACTAAACGGGGCGATTCTTGGACAACTCCACCCATTATGTCCTTAACTGCAGTTGTTAGTTTTCTGGCTGCTTTATATGATCCAATATAATAATCCACACCTTCTTTAATCACAGAAACGTCCGATACATATGCCATCCTATTTTTTACCGATAACGAACTTATTTTGGCTCTTATTATCTGATCTATAGTTTGAAGCTCTTTAGGAGATGGAAATCTCTTATCTGCACGTATCTGAATTACCGATTCAAAATAGCCTGAAGCATATTTACTGCAATCTGGACATGCACCTTTCTTTATTTTAACATTTGTAGTATGTTCTTCAATAATCCTAGTTCCCATAACATTTCCTTCAGCATGGATAATGCATTCATAGATGGAACCTCTGATTGTTAATATCTCGACTGATAATTCAAGATCTTGAACATAGGATGGTGTTTCATAATTTCCCATCACAGCTAATGTAACAAGTTCTTCTTCTGAAAGTTCAGAATCTTCCCATTTTATACCCTTTAAAAGTGAACTGCAGTGTGCGCAGATAGTTACTTCTAAATCTTGTGGGATGCTTATGATCTTGGCTTCCTTTACAAAGCATGATGTACATATGCCTTCGTATAACTCTTGATCTTCACTACCGCATCTTGGACAAAACATAATTTCACATTAATATTAAATAAATATTTTCGGTACTATTTGACCTGTTCTAGCCATTAAAATATAAAAGAAGAAATTTAAATTATTTAAAGTGTTTTTAAAGGCGCTTTAGCACCACATGCTTCGCATTTAAGTATGAATATCCTATCTTCCCTAATTATTTTTGTATCTGGCCTGTTACACTCGTGGCACATAATAAAACGGTTCACATAATCTTCTATCTTTTCGTTTATTAAGTAATGGGTGAACTTTCCTTGGAGTATGGCACGTGTTCCTTCCAGGTTTCCTGCTGTTCCAAGTTCTCTTAAAAGGAACTTCAAAACATGCTGGGGGTCTCTGTTAAGGGCGTCAGTTACCTCTGTGAAGTTTTGTATCATGGTCCTGTTTCCTTGGATCATAGAATATGCGTTGGGTACATTAAACCTAGTGGTTTCTTCAACCTTTTTTGGGAGCTGCTCAATTGCTCTGTCAAGTAATTCGTTATAATCAGCCATTTTATACCTCCTGTATAATCAAATTTGTATAATATATTTTATTTCTATGAGTTTAAATTCATTCATATCTGATAGATTATGAGTTTAAAGATTGAAATAAAGTTAGAAAGTTAGGAACTTACAAATTAATGTTCCTAAACTATTTTTAAGTATCCCTGTTGAGGTTCGAAAATTATTCCCTTCCTCTTGAGTATCCTTAATATTTCTTCAGCCTTTTCTTCACTCATATTATATCTCTCTGACATTTCAGTTATAAGTATGTTTTTTGGAGTTCTTCCACCATACTCTTCGCCTAGTTCACCTAGGACTTCGGTAACAATACGGATTTTATCACGGTCTGATTTAGCTGGACGACCTTCAACTTTGTCAATATCAAGTTTACCCGTTTCTGGATCGTAACCTACCTGTTTCATACATTTCATTTGTATGGTAATTGCACGCTGAGCATCTATCTCTGTTACTTCAGTTCCAAGCCTAATCCTAGAACTTGCCTCTGAAAGTCTGATGAGTGCTTCTAACTGACGGGCAGTTATGGGTACCGGTGAATCATCTTCAGCAGCACCACCCCTCATCCCAACATAAAATTCCTGAAGAACTGCAATTGCTCTATCTGTAAGTTTTGGACTGACTTCCCGTCTTGCATATGCTATATATTTCCGGAGTAGTTCAGGTTCAATTTCGAAGGGGATGGATGTTTCCTTGTGTATTCTTAATATATGTGCAGCGAGCTTTGTATCCTTCTCAACGTTGGGTTTATCTTCTACAACGAAAATAAGATCAAAACGGGATAAAATTGGTGAGGGTAAGTCTATTTGTTCCCCAATAGATTTGTACTGATCAAATCTACCAAATTTAGGGTTTGCTGCAGCAAGTACAGAGCAACGCGCGTTTAAAGTTGCCATTATGCCTGCCTTTGCAATAGATATGGTCTGTTGTTCAAGAGCTTCATGTATAGCGGATCTATCCTCTGATCGCATTTTATCCAATTCATCAATACATACATTACCTCTATCTCCCAACACAAGGGCTCCTGCTTCTAGTGACCATCCTCCAAATTCGTCACGTACCGCTGCCGCAGTAAGTCCCACACCACTGGTACCTTTACCACTGGTGTAAATTCCACGCGGAGCTAGTTTCGAAACATATTTAAGCATCTGAGATTTACCAATACCAGGATCTCCCACAATTAGTATGTGTATGTCTCCTCTTATTCTGGTCTTATCCTCAAGTTCCTTTGGTGAACCACCGAAAAGTTGAAGTGCAATTGCCTCTTTCACTTCTCTATAACCTTGTATAGAAGGTGCGGTTGAGTTTATGATCTTATTGTAAACGTCAGGGTCTGCAGCAAGCTTTTTAATTTCTTCTTCATCTTCTTCACTTATCTTAAGCTCTTCAAATTCATGTTCAAGAGGTTCTATGAAATTGCCGTAGATATAATTTTTAAAACGTTTGGTTTTTTCATCCCTTACAGTTTTCATGACTCCAGTAATTTTAACTATATCCCCCGGAGTTAAAGTGTCGACAAGGTCGTCTTCCATGACAACCATTATTTGTTTGGGTTCTTCACCACCAGAAAGATTTTCAAGGGGTTCCTGAAGTTTTGTTGTCTGGGTGTCCATGAACTCTGATTCTTCTTGGAGTAATTTGAATGATCTACCTCCGCATTCTTGGCAAAGTGCGGGTTCACTTATCATGTTACTTGTTTGCGGTACTTCTTGAAGCCGCATACAACTTCTACACTCGAATAGAGCATTAATTATCCTAGGACGGATTTCATCGGTTTTACGGACAATTCCATCGACTGCAACGAACTTTCCAATATATTTACTTCTTAAATATCTTAGCTGAATATTATTTCTTATATTTTCAAATCTTATATTCAATTCCGCGTTTTTTCCTAGCGGATCTATATTCTTTATGGCCATTTGAGAAGCTTTTATAACTTCTTCTGGTTTTTCAATTAAAAGATCTGCAAGGTCTGGATCGAACATCTCAAGTTCAGAATAATTTACAACCACAGATCTCTCGTCAGGATATTTTTCAAGGGCCTCAAAGACTGTATCTTTATATTTAGAACTGAAAAACTCTTCAAATTTTGCAACCGAAGGTTTAGTTTTCTCTGTAGATGATGTTGAAGATTGCATTGTTGAACTTTGCTCCTTAATTATATGAAAGTTAATTTCTTGGAAATATGAGTTAATTCTTCATCATATATATTAATATACCTAGATAAAATTACAATATAAAAATTGTTCAAATATCCAAATTACTATATGGTTGCCATGATAATAAATGAGTAATATAATTAAATTTTGATGTCATCATTAAAAAACTTGTGATTACATTAAATTTTGAATTGAAATGGTGATAAAATGAAGAAATCAAGATTAAACTTATTTAAATTAACCTCTATGAGTATATCTGTACTAGGTATCCTCTTTATAATTATAGCTATATTGGTAATTGCCGGTTTAGGTATATACGAAGTTACACAAAGTGTTTCCACAGATGTTGGAAGTAGTGCATCTTATGATCAGCTTAATAACTTGACAACATCTTTCGATTCATTGGAAAACCAATATCAGGTTCTTGGAACTAGCGTATATAAATCTAACAATAGCAACTTGAAATCTGCATATGCAAATGCCCAGCTACAACTTGAAAATACTAATACCACAATATCTAATGTGGACAGTGCATTATCAACGGGCCAACCACAGAGTGAAGTCAATAAAAGGATAAACGCTGCACAAGCACAGCTTCTTATCGCACAAAAAAGTCTAAACAATGTTACTTCAAAGACGTAACATTATTTTTGATTTGATTCTATTCCTATTAATTATATTAATATAACTCGAACTAATCCAATGAATTAGAGCATTCTTTTAAAACCCTTACCAACCACGTACATCTCAACACTTCCCTTCTTCGATGAAGGTGGTTTGGTTGTTTTGACTATTTTAAATCTTTCTTTAATATTTTTCACAATATTGTCAAATTCTGATCCTTGAAACGCTTTCATAACAAAGTTTCCACTATGCATTAAAAGATGATCGCATACTTTCAGAGCATTATCTGCCAGATCTGCGGATCTAAAATTGTCTATATCCTTAATTCCAGTTAACTTAGGAGATGCATCGCATACAACTACTTGCGCCATTCCATTTAGAAATGATTTCGTTTTTGCTAATATTTCTTCATCTGTGAAATCTCCACGGACTGTTAAATAATTATCTTCATCAAAGGGTCTTATCCACTCAAGATCTACCCCAATAACTAATCCTTCTTCTCCAACAGCTGCAATAGCTACTTGAGACCACCCTCCAGGGGCAGCTCCTAAATCTACTACTTTATCGTGGGATTTAATTACCTTAAAACGTTTGTTAATTTGTAAAAGTTTGTAAGACGCCCTAGATCTGTATTGTTCTTTTTTGGCCATCTTGTAGTAGTGTTCATTCTTTCTTTCAGCATTGTAATTTTTACCCATTCTATTCACGTCCCTTAAAATTTAATGATTTACACTTGGATTCTCCTATTTTGATTATTTTTGCATCTAAGTTCTTATCCTTAATTTCCAGGACCATAACTGATGGATCAGACATTCTTGGGACTGTTGGACTTCCAGGATTCAGAAGTAAAATATTACCTATCTCTTTTATAAATGAAGTATGGGTATGTCCTGTTATAAGCACATCTACGCCCATTTCCATTCCAATATATTTAAGCTGTAGAGTATCTCCTCTAGGATAAACTTCACCATGGTCAATACCTATCTTGATTCCTTCAATAGTAACAATTTCCTGTTTTGGCAGTTTCAAACCGCACATTCTGTCCACATTGCCTTGAACGCAAAGGGTCGGTGCTAAATTCTCAAGTTCATGAAGTACATCTATAGAAACCAGATCTCCTGCATGGAAAATTACATCAACATCTTCAAATGCTTTAAAAACTTGTTCAGGAATTTTTACTGCTCTTTCAGGTATATGTGTATCTGATATAACACCTATTAACATATAAAATCTCCTTAACGTTTATTATGAGATTTAATCATTTTTACTTTTTATTAATAATTCTATATATTTACTTATACAAAAATTTATCTTCAAATACTCCAAATTTTAGAATAACCATTAGATATTATTTGTTTAGTTGTTTTATCGACAATAAAACATTATTCTTTAATTTAAAAGTAGTTACTAAATATAATATTTTTAAGATCATTTTATTTCTAATTTAAATTAACAATTTCTTAACAAAATTCCATAAATTGAGTTAGTATTAGATTGGTAAAAATATTTATCAAACCAGTTTAATATATTTCAAACTAAGTTAACCAAGAATATTATATATATGTCCATGCTTTTAAATATACAAATCTACATTATAAAGATGGTAATATTTAAATAAATATTTAGATCATCCTGTAAAATTATTTAGTTCATAATAATAAGGGCATTAAATTGGTATATATTACAAAAATTTATTTTAAACAGGTTGTACGAGTGATATAAATGCATGAAGTTATAATATGCGAAAAACCAAAGGCATCTGAGAAGATAGCTTCGGCTCTTTCAAAAAATTCAGTAAAAAAGAAATATAAAAAAGTTTCATACTACGAATTCGAGGAGAATGGTAATAAAACTACGGTTCTGTCTGCTGTAGGTCATTTATATTCACTTGCACCTAAAAACAAAAAACAGGGCAGGTTGTTTGATGTTGAATGGGTTCCATTGTACGAGAAGGATAAACAGAAGAAATATGTCAAAGATTACGTTGATGCCATAAAAAAGTTCTCAAAAAAAGCCGACAGATTTGTGCATGCATGCGATTACGATATAGAAGGTACT
The DNA here is from genome assembly GCA_003151535.1 of Methanobacterium sp. Lineage (GTDB taxonomy): Archaea > Methanobacteriota > Methanobacteria > Methanobacteriales > Methanobacteriaceae > Methanobacterium_B. Next base: position 14,349 of record PLXT01000012.1, on the reverse strand, counting down.
CTAATAGGGTACAATGCCATGAAATATGCTTGTGGTGAAAACAGTTTCAACAATGCTGTAAGAATGAAATTTTCAACTCTCACTGACGAGGACATAACTGCTGCATACGAAAAACCATTGAACATAGATTTCAACCAAGTTGATAGTGGTATTGCAAGGCATGTTCTTGATTTTCTATTCGGTGTAAACATATCAAAGTCACTTACTGATTCTGTGATGCAGGCTACTAAACGTTACATACAACTTTCAGCAGGCCGTGTGCAAACTCCCACTCTAGCAATATTAGTTGAAAGGGAGAAGGAGATTCAGCAGTTCATACCCGAACCTTACTGGATGATAAAAGCAGATCTCGAAGTACCAGGCATAGAAGAAGGTATAACTGCAGATCATAAAGCAGGTAAAATATTTGATAAAACTGTTGCTGATGAAATATTTGCAGACTGCGAAGGTAAAGATGCGTTAATTGATAGTATAGATCTAAAAGAAACAATTAAAACTCCGCCGGTACCATTTGATCTTGGTTCATTACAATCTGAGGCATACGGGGTATTTGGATTCAGCCCTAAAAAAACACAACAGATTGCACAAAATCTTTATACTGAAGGTTTCACATCATATCCACGTACTTCATCCCAGAAACTACCGAAAAGTATCGGTGTCGATAAAATACTTAAAAAACTCAGTTATAATGCTTCGTTTAAGCATCAAGTTGCAAAGCTTAAAAAACCTTATAAACCTAATGAGGGGAAGAAGACAGATGAAGCTCACCCAGCAATACACCCTACAGGAGTTCTTCCTAAGGAGTTATCAACAGATTATCGTAAGCTCTATGAATTAATAACATACCGGTTTATATCCGTCTTTGGTGAAAATGGAATTTTAGAATCAATGAAAACCAACCTGAAAATTGGAAATCAGGATTTCAATTTTTCTAGAAAGAGAATGGCTAAAATGGGTTGGATGGATCTTACCCCCTTCAGAAAACCAGACGCCGATGTATTCCCATCAATAAAAGAAGGAGAAATTCTGACTGTTAAAGATGTTAGAAGTGAAGAAAAGGAAACTAAACCACCAGCCAGATATAACCAAGCATCACTAATTAGAGAACTCGAAAAACGAGGATTAGGAACTAAATCAACGAGAGCTAATATCATTTCCATACTCTACACCAGAAAATTTGTTGAAGGGAATAAGATAAAAGTAAATGAGCTTGGTGAACACCTTATCGATACATTGAAAAAATATTCAAATAAAATAACAAGTGAAGAGCTCACAAGGGAATTTGAAACACAACTTCATGAAATATTAGAAGGTACTGAAGATAAAGAATTGATTATTGAAAGGGCTAAAGTTGAACTAACTTCTATTCTTGATGATATTGAAAATAACAAGCTTAAAGTTGGTGAAGAGCTTTACAAATCATATAGAGAAAGCAGAGTAGTAGGAAAATGTAAATGTGGACAAAATCTCATATTAATTGATAGACCTCGGGGAAGCACATTTGTGGGATGTTCAGGATATCCTGAATGTAAATTCACTTATTCTATGCCTATGGGTGCCACTGTTCTTAAAACAACTTGTGAAGAATGTGGGCTTCCTCTAATCTCATTTGGAAAACCAAGACAGAGAGCATGCTTGGATCCGAAATGTGGCAAAGATGGTAGCGAACCTTCAAATGAAATTGTAGGAACTTGCCCTGAATGTGAAAGTGATCTTATAAAAAGGTCAGGACGATATGGTGAGTTTATAGGTTGCAGTGGGTTCCCAAAATGTAGGTTTACTAAATCTCTTGAAGAAAATGAGGGAGAAAATAAAACTAAAACAACTAAAAAACCTGCTAAGAAAGTTACTGCAAAAAAAACTACTGGTAAGTCTGTTGTTAAGAAGGCTAGTGGTAAGTCTGCTGTTAAGAAGACAAAATCGTCGGTTAAAAAACCCAAAGCTAAAGTTGTCACTAAAAAATCAGCTAATAATAATACACAATCAAAGAAAACAACCACAAAAAAAATCAATAGCTAAAAATTCTCAAACAACTTAATTATTTCATTTTTTTTTAAACAAATAAAAATTCATAACTTTACAACTATCTACTTTCATATTCATAACAAATCTTAAACATTCCAATGTTAACTAGAGATTAATTTCTTCAATAAATTCATAAGTATTAATTCACTACTCAAAAAATCAATAAATATAATAGGATATAGTATACAAATCATTGGATCATACCGATAATTTAAAAATCATGGAATAATAGGAGGTTAATATGAGTGCAAAAGAAATGCTGTTTAAATATAGAAAATTAATAATCATAATTTTATTATTTCTAGTAGTATTTTCCATTAGGGCCGAAGCCGCTAATATGGGCGGTGTTCCTGACCAAGCAAAATCCTTTTATCAAGATCAAAACGGATTGCCCTATTTTAGTGAGATGGACTCCTACTACAATCTAAGAATGACGCAAGATTATCTTGATCATGGATATCTTGGAGATACCATATTGAATGGAACAGAATGGGATCTTCACTCATCTTTCCCACCGGGTCAGAGTGCTGAATATACACCATTAATTGTATATTTCACAGCTTTCACATACAAATTCGTTAACTTATTCACACATGTGCCATTAAATGCTGTTGCTATATGGATTGCACCATTTATTGCATCTTTAGCTGTTATACCGGCTTATTTGTTAGTGAGAAGGATCACCAATGATTATGGTGGAATAACAGCAGGATTACTAGTGGGACTTGCACCTGCATATTTTGCACATACATTTGCAGGTTTCTTTGATACAGACCAGTTTAACATGATAATACCTCTTTTGGTTGTTATGTTCTTCATTTATAGTATGCTGGCCAATACCATGAAATCCCGAACGATTTATGCGGCTTTAGCAGGCTTTGTCATGTTACTATTTACATTGGCATGGTCTGGATGGTATTACATATACTACTTGGTCGTAGCTACATCTGTGATATACCTACTCATATCCAAATTCTTACTGAACAATAAAACTAACAAACCAACTGATTACTTCAAAGGGAAATTAGGATGGTTTAATGACAAACCCGATCTCTTCACATTAATAGTATTTTTAATAGCCAGTCTATTACTAATGACTCTTTCTATAGGAGTAAGTGGGATTATTACGGGTATACTATCCCCAGTAGGTGCAAGTCAGATTCAATCAGCTGTTCAGTCAACAACATATCCAAACATTTATGTATCTGTATCAGAACTCCAAATACCTTCAGTATCTGAGGTTATAAATGGGGTTGGAGGATATATACCATTTTTCTTTGGAATATTTGGGCTTATTGCTCTCTTCTGGAATTTAAAAACTAGGGAAGTCAAGGAAGAAAAACCTAAGAAACCTAGAAAACCTAGGAGAAGGGGTAGAAGTAGCCGAAGAAAAGCAGAAGAAAAAGAGGTTGAAACGGAAACTAAAGTTATTAAACCGGATCAAATACCACAAAAAACAAATTATGTGTTTTACTGTGTATTTTTTACATTATGGCTTTTGGTAACTACATACGCAATGACCAAAGGTGTAAGATTTATTGAAGATTTTGCTCTACCAATTACACTAACCGCAGGTATCTTTGTAGGTCTGCTCTTTGGCTTTGTAAAGGGTCGCATACCAAATATTTCTTATCAAAAGGTGATAATGGCGGTAATCATAATTGCAGTAGCATTCTCTCCTGTAATAACTGCCTATGGGATATCAAGTACAGTTGTACCAGGGACCGATGATTCAATGGTATCGTCACTTCAATGGATTGGAAATAACACAGCAAACAATACAGTAATCACTTCATGGTGGGATTTTGGACACCTATTTACTTACGAAGCTAACAGACCCGTTACATTTGATGGTTCATCCCAGAATAGTCCAAGGGCCTATTGGGTTGGAAAAGCACTTTTAACGAGTAATGAAACACTTTCAGTAGGAATACTTAGGATGCTTGCATCTAGTGGAGATTTAGCTCCTTTAACACTGGATAATTATACAAATAACTCTGGGTTAAGTGCTGAAATACTTAGTAACACTCTAGGAGTAAATAAAACGCAGGCGATGTCTATAATGACAACTCAGTACAATTTAACACAAGCCCAAGCCCAAACAATAGTACAGTATACTCATCCAGATAATCCTACTCCAGATGTGTTAATAACCAGTTCAGACATGGTTCAAAAGGCTGGCTGGTGGTCTTACTTTGGTAGCTGGAATTTTACTACCAACAATGGATCTAATTACCAATATTTAGCTTCAGAGATGAACTCCACAACAGTAAACAATAAAACACTCCTTATTGGAGGTAATGCTGTAGTTGCTCAAGCTAACGGAACCAATGGAACATCAGCAGGAATAGTAGATACTAACGCTATAACTAGTAACGATACAACAACTACTTTAAACGAGATATCCAATGAACTGGAAACAGGAAATGGTTCTCTTGTAATACAACCACACACACTAACAATAATAAACAACAACACCGTAACCCAAACACTTGTATCCAATTCAAGTGAGTACTCTATACTCCTGATAAATGAAAATGGTACCTACATTGGGGTAGCAATGAATAAAGAATTAGAAAATTCCATGTTCACCAAACTGTTCTTTGAGGGCGGTGCTGGCTTAACCCATTTCAAATCGTTATATGGTCAGCCGGGTGTTATGGTCTGGGGTGTGACATATTAAACACACCATCAATTCTTTTTTTTATTTATTTTTTTAAATTTCAATTAAATACTTTTTTTAAGTGGAAGGTATAAACTACTATTTGATGATCAATTAAATTTGGAATAAAATACATAAATCAAATTATCATATAAATATCAAATTTAGAAAATTATTATAAATTTGATCGGATAATTAATTGGATAAATCATATAAACTGAATTCTTATATGCTTTTATTAATACTGAAAAATATATTCATCTTAAACTATTTTATGTGAGTTTTATGGCTATTGAAGACAGAATCAGAGAAATCGAAGAGGAGATTAAGAAAACTTCCTACAACAAGGCTACTTCCCATCATATTGGGAAATTAAAAGCCAAACTCTCCAAGCTCAAGGAGGATGCACTTACTAAGAGCAGTTCAGGAGGTAAAGGAAGGGGATTCCACGTTAAAAAAAGTGGTGACTCTACTGTAGTACTTTTAGGTTTCCCCTCAGTTGGAAAATCAACAATTTTAAACCAGCTCACGAATGCAGATTCCAAAATAGGAGCATATGAGTTTACTACCTTGGATATAGTACCAGGTGTAATGGAGTACAGAGGCGCTAAAATACAAATATTGGATATTCCAGGAATTATTACAGGAGCATCTAGAGGTAAAGGAAGGGGAAGAGAGGTATTATCAGTTGCTAGAAATGCAGATTTTATCCTCATGGTTCTTGATGTTTTTAATCCCCAACACATGAAAGTAATCCTTGAAGAGCTCAGAAATATTGGAATAAGAGCAAATGAAACTCCTCCTGATGTGACAGTCAAACGAACCAAAATGGGGGGAATACATCTTTTAGCAACGGTTCCACTGACAAAGATCGATGAAAAGACTATAAGATCAATTCTCAATGAGTATGGTATACATAGTGCAGATGTGCTCATAAGAGAAGATGTAACAGTTGATCGATTTATTGATTCAATGGATCCAAGTTGTATTTATGTACCTATGCTTGTAGTTTTAAACAAAATAGATCTTGCAGGTGAGGAATACTTAAAAAAGACTAGATCAGAAATGCCCGAAGCAATTTTCATAGCAGCAGACAAGGGCATTAATACAGAAGGACTAAAGGATGAAATTTTTGAGAGGCTGAATCTTATACGTCTCTATTTAAAGCCTCAGGGTAGAAAAGCAGATTTGGAAGAACCAATGATCATAAGAAAGAGGTCAACTGTTGGCGATGTAGCTGCGAAGCTTCATAGGGACTTTGTTAAAAATTTCAGACATGCAAATGTATGGGGAACATCTGTTAAATTTCCTGGCCAAAAAATAGGACTAGATCATGTTTTAAACGATAAAGATGTTTTAAGACTAATTATAAGGAAATAGAATTATAATTGGATATTATTATTTTAATAATAATTTCCCCTTTTAATTAGTTAAACTCAACCGACTGAAAGAATTTTTATATGATGAAAACCTATATGAAAATGGTGAAAAAATGAAATTAGATGATATAACTGTTTCAAAGGCTATAATTGAAGGATTCATGCAGGATTTTTTGGATTATACGGAAATGGATGTTGCAATAGGTGGAGGAGGTCCAGCAGGACTTACTGCAGGATATTACCTTGCAAAAGCAGGGTTCAAAGTAGCACTTTTTGAGAAAAAACTTTCTATGGGTGGTGGAATGTGGGGTGGCGGTATGATGTTTAACAAGATCGTTGTCCAAGAAGAAAGCAAACGCATCCTAGATGAATTTGGTGTGGGTACCACAACCTATGAAGAAGGTTACTATGTAGCAGATTCCATAGAATGTGTTTCAACTATTTGTTCAGAGGCTTGTAAAGCAGGATTAAAGATATTTAACCTAATGGCTATTGAAGATGTTATGATGATGGATAAAGGAGTTGAGGGAGTTGTCCTCAACTGGACAGCTGTTGAAATGGGCGGACTGCATGTAGACCCTCTAACTGTTCGTTCAAAAGCAGTGGTGGATGCCACTGGACACCCTTGTGAAGTCGTAAAAATACTTGAGAACAAGATGGAAGTAGATCTTGCTACTGAAACAGGTAAGATTATGGGTGAGAAATCTATGTGGGCTGACAAGGCAGAAAGTCAAGTAGTAGATAACACAACAGAAGTTTATCCTGGACTTTATGTCACAGGGATGGCAGCAAATGCAGTTCATGGATCTCCAAGGATGGGTCCAATATTTGGTGGAATGCTACTATCCGGTGAACGAGTTGCCCAGATATTAATTGAAAAATTGAAGTAATTGTTTCTTTAACTTCAATTTTTTTTTATACAAATACAATCAGATTTAAATGGCTGCAATAATAATAACAGGAACTCCAGGGACAGGAAAGACAACTGTATCAAATATCGTTGCAAAAACTCTCAACTCTTCTTTGATACCTCTTAACGATCTGATAATTGAAAAACACCTTTATAATGGTCATGATGATAAAAAGGGTTACAAAATTGTTGATATGGAGGCCCTTTCTAGGGAGATCAACTTGTCACTTACCAATATAAATGAACAAGTAATTATCGAGGGTCACCTCGCCCATGACTGTGGAGTCGATGAACTGGTGGAATATGCTATTGTCCTCAGAGCAAGGCCAAGTGTTTTACGAAAACGCTTGAATAAACGAGAATGGTCTGATTCTAAAATACAAGAGAATGTTGAAGCTGAGGCACTTGATCTATGTACATTTGAAGCTGTGGAAATACACGGTGATAAGGTACATGAGTTGGATACCAGTGATTTGGATGTGTATGAAGTTGCAGAAATTATAATCCAAATATTGAATGGTAAAAAGCAATTACCTCCAGGCAAAATTAACTTTTTAGAAGAACTATTCTAAGTTAATTCAGTAGATCTATTGTCGATATAAAAATTTTCAGTACTACTATTTTATATCTATGAAACGATCTACGTGATCCTAAACAATGGGATTTAAATGATAGCAAAGCTTTTTAAATGGTAAGGTAAATAAATTATAATATTATTCTTAAGTACAGTTCTTAGAATTTGAGGGATCTACTCCTTTAGGATTCAAAACCCATATGAGCTAAAAATTTTAAGATTAATAGTTCTATATACTGGTATTTGCAGTTTACCACGAGAGGTTAAACTTTGAGAAGGGGAAGAAGACCAAAATGGATGTTAAAGATAGCGGAAGAACGAATTGACATCCTTTTTAATAGGGCCGATGAAGAATTTGCCATACACCCGGAAAGGTCTAACCGTTACGTTGAAATGGCTCGAAACATTACAAAAAAGTACAACATGAAGATGCCCTCTAAGTGGGCTAAGAGGTTCTGCCGCAATTGCCACTACTTTATGAAACCTGGCTCAAACTGCCAGATAAGATTGTCCGATTCAAGTGTGGTTATCAAATGCCTTGAATGCGGAAACATCAATAAAATTCCATACATAAAGGAAAAAAAAGAGAGAAGGAGGAGGAAAAATGAACATAATAACACCTCCAAAAAAAGAACTGATGAACAGATCACTTTCAACTATCACCATTAACATAGGAAAATCTAGAATAAATGAGAGTATGTTAGGCGAAATAAGAAGACAGCTCAAAGAAAACGAAGTTGTAAAGTTGAGATTTTCAAAAGGTATATCTGGAGAGAAACAAAACTATATTACCGAGATCATTGAAAAGTCTAATTCTAAACTTATTGATTTTAGAGGTAACGTTGCTGTAATATTCAAACAAAGAAGAGGTAAATAGGAGGATAAATATGACAACAATTTACGATGTGCCAGCAGATTCGCTCATCAGCGAAATTGCAAAGGAATTAAACGAAAACAAAAAAATAACTGCCCCTGAATGGGCTACCTTTGTTAAAACAGGTGTCCATAAAGAAAGAAGACCTGATAATCCTGACTGGTGGTATGTACGATGTGCATCCCTATTAAGAAAGGTTTACATGGATGGGCCAGTGGGAATTAACAGTCTTAAAACTTACTATGGTGGTAAAAAAGACAGAGGTACATCACCTGAAAAATTCAGAAAGGGTAGCGGTGCAGTAATTAGAGGAGCATTACACCAGCTTGAAGACGCAGGATACGTTCGCAAAGTAGGTGAAGGAAGACTTGTTACACCTGAGGGTAAATCTTTCCTAGATAAAGCATCCCATAAAATTAAAAAAGATATCCCTGAACTTTCTAAGTACTAAACGGAGGTCTGAGATGACTGACATCGATGAAATACGTCGTAAAAGAATGCAGCAAATGCAGCAACAAGCTGCACAACAATCTTCTGAAGCCGAGTCACAGGAGCACATGCGCAGAGAGACGGAAACTCAGAAAAAGCAAGCCATGATGCAACTACTAACACCTGAGGCTAGAGCAAGACTAACAAATATCAGACTCACTAAACCCGAATTCGTGGATCAGATAGAACTTCAGCTAATCCAGCTCGCTCAGGCAGGACGCGTGCAATCTAAGATTACTGATGATCAGCTCAAAGAACTCCTTAGAAAACTCATTGGTCAGAAAAGAGATATTAAGATTTCCCGTAGTTATTAATGATGATGGAATAAATGAAGGCTTGTGTACTTTACAGTGGAGGAAAGGACAGCTCATTAGTAGCGTTTATCCTGAAAAATTTAGGATATGAAGTTGAACTTGTAACGCTAAATTTTGGGTATTATCCCTCTTGGAAAGCTGCAGCTGAGTCTTCATCAATTCTCGGATTCAAACACCGGATTCTTAAGGCTGAACCTCACGTTCTTGAAGATGCAGTTGACACCATTATAAATGATGGATTTCCTAACAATGGAATAAACCATTTACATAAATATGCACTTGTACTTGCTGCTAATGATTATAAATTGATTGCAGATGGAACAAGGCGTGATGATAAGGTTCCAAAACTAGATTTCAATGAAATTCAAAGTTTTGAAGATAAAAACGGTGTTGAATACATTAATCTTGGAGGCTTCGGTCATAAATCAATAAATCATCTATCAAAAACTCTTTTCAATGTGAAAAAAGAGTTGACTAATAGGGAGAATAATTCCGACTATGAGATAGAAATAAGATTTCTGATTTCCAAACTTGAGGGCGAAGAACTTGCTTTCAAAATATTCCCAGAACATTTACAATCAAGAGTTATAGGATGGAGAGAAAATGAGTAGAAATAAACCATGTGCAAAGAAATTAAGACTTTCAAAGGCCACAAAACAAAACAGACGCGTGCCTCTATGGGTAATGCTTAAAACATCAAGAAAAGTCCGTACTCATCCGAAGATGAGGCAATGGAGAAGAAGTAAAGTCAAAGCATAGGTGTGATTTAAATGGAAAGAGTCTACATTATCCCATTAAGGGACGTTAAGAGAGTGCCAAGGACCATAAGGTCTCCTAAGGCAGTAAGGTTGGTTAGAGAATTCCTAAAAAAACATATGAAATCAGAGGATATCAAAATAGATAACTCAGTAAACGAAAAAATATGGGAAAGAGGAATCCAGAAAGTACCACCAAAAATAAAAGTAAAAGCAACGAAGGAAGAGGATGGATCTGTATCAGTCACCTTGGTTGAATAGGTGAATTTATGATTAAAAGGATCAATATTGGCGGAAGCCCAAATCTTGGCGTTTCAATATCCGCCACAGAAAAAATTGCTATTACACCACCTAACATCTTGGATGGGATGGTGGATTTAATAACCGAATGTTTAGATGTTCCGGTTATCAAAACCCCTATCAGTGGAAGTAATCTGACAGGGGCCCTTACATGTGGAAATTCTAATGGTGTTGTTGTTTCAAGATATGCCTTTGACAACGAGTTAGAGGTTATAAGGGAACAAGGAATCGAAGTAGAAAGGATACCAGACAAGCTTACAGCTATTGGTAATATCCTTTTAGCTAATGATTTCGGTGCACTTGTGCACCCAGTCATCTCCGATAAAGCCATTGAAGTAATTTCCCATGTTTTAGACGTTGAAGTTCAGAGGGGAAGTATAGCAAATTTTAAAATAACAGGATCAGTTGCAACTGCAACCAATAAAGGAGTTCTTGTACATCCCGCAGCAAGCGAAGATGAACTTGAATCCATAGAAAAACTGTTCAAAACACATGTAGATGTAGGAACCGTTAATAATGGTACTCAGTTAGTAGGTGCATGTGCAGTGGCTAACTCAAATGGAGTTATGGTTGGTTTGAATACAACAGGTCCTGAACTAGCAAGAATAGAGGAAGCATTAGGTTTTCTTGAGGGATACTTATGAAGACAAAGATATTTAAAGTTCAGGGAAAATTTATTATGGGCCAAGGCCTTAAACACTTCACTAAAGAATTAAAAGCCATAAGTGAAGATGACATACGCGAAAAAATATATTCTGAGTTTGGAAGTAAACACAGAATCGGTAGAAGTAAGATATTCATAGAGGATATCAAAGAGATCTCATTGGACGAAGCACAAGATCCAATCATAAAAGCATTATCCAACGGGTGATCTAATGGAAAACAAACAAAGACTCGAATCAATGGTGAACGAGCTTAATGCATATCAAAAACAAGCAGAAGTTCTTCAGCAGCAGATTGATTCTTTAAACGCTACAATTACCGAACTTTCAGTTGCATTGGATACTCTATCCACTATAAAAGGAGAAGACAATAAAGAAACATTGGTACCTATAGGTGCTGGATCTTTTCTTATAACTGAACTTAAAAACACCGAGGAAGTAATAATTGGACTTGGTGCCGGAGTAGCTGTTAAAAAGAAAATAGATGATGCCAAAGTCACTATAACCGAACAAAAAACGGAACTTGAAGAGCTTAGAGAAAAGATGTCTGCAGATCTCCAAAAGATAACCCAGTACATCATGCAGAAGAGTCCTGAAGCAGAGGAACTCATGCAAAAAATAGAAGGACAAGAATAAAGATTATCCTTTAATCTTTCTATTATCCTTTAATAATTAATATTATTATAATTTATTTTAAATTTAGGGGAGTGAAAACTCTTTGTTTGAATCACTTAAAAAGAAGTTTACCGGTACCATAGGAAAAATATCCGATAAGATCACCGAAGAAGAAAAATTAGAAGCTTCAGAAACAAAATCTTCGGAAACAATTGAGGAATCTAAAAACCTCAAAGAACCTATCAAGGCAGATACTACTGTAGATAAAGCTACAGAGTCCGAATCTGAAAGTGAATCTGAAACAAAATCGGGATTCATGGGATTTCTAAGGGGTAAACCAAAAAAATCTGAAGAGGATAATTCTAGTTTGTCATCTGAAACAGAATCAGAACTTGAGACCGCTGAAGTTGAATTAAAACCTGAAAATACAGAAGCTTTAGAGGATGAATCTGAAAATTCGGGAATACTCTCTTTTGTACGTCACAAAACCATCTCTGATAAAGATATAAATGATATTCTATTTGAATTAGAAATGGCACTATTGGAAGGCGACGTTGCAATGGAAGTGGCTGAACAGATAATTACGTCTGTTAGAGAGGATTTGGTTGGTCGTAAGATCAAACGTAGAAATGATGTATCTGATTTTACCAAGGAAGCGCTTAAAAAGGCAATTGAAAATATTCTTGATATTGAAGGCAAGGACATCAANNTATTATATTGAAAAGGGATACACTCCAGTAATTGCAGCGTCTGACACATTTCGTGCAGGTGCAATTGAACAGATAAGTCATCATGCTGATAAATTAGGAGTAAAGATAATAAAACATAAAAAAGGAGCCGACCCTGCAGCTGTTGCTTTTGATGCTGTTGAACATGCCAGGGCAAAAGGGAAAGAATTGGTTCTTGTGGACACTGCAGGCAGAATGCAGACCAATGTAAATCTCATGGATGAAATGAAAAAAATTAAGAGGGTAATAAAGTCTGATCTTATCATATATGTAGGAGATGCCTTAACAGGAAATGATTCGGTTGAACAAGCTCAAAAATTTAACGATGCCGTTGGTATAGATGGTATAATACTCACTAAAGCAGACGCAGATGCCAAAGGCGGTGCAGCACTTTCTATTGGATATGTTATACAAAAACCCATACTCTTCTTGGGTACAGGACAATCATATTCTGATATAATGGAATTCAAACCAGAATGGATGGTTGAACAAATTATTGGATAGAAAATCTATGAAATCCAATTAGTTATTTCAAAATATAAATCCATAAATTTATTTTTAATAAAAATAATAAAAAATTATATCTTAATCGATCATTCTTTCTTTCACTTGTTCTTGATCGAGTTTAAGTATTAAATAATCACCCATTGCACTTATATCTTCATTAAAGATCATTAAATTCTTTTTATTGAGAGCATTTCCGGATGTGACTATTATATTATGTATAAGGCAGCCTTTTGGATCTATTGCCATATCTGTTACTTTTCCGACTTCCATTCCATTGATAGTCAATACGGTTTTTCCAGTGAAGTCATTGAATCTGGTTCCATTTCCAAGGTTGTCATCAATTTTATCAACTTTATGTTCTTCAATCTCTTTTTTATTAAGCTTTAACTGCAAGTAATCTCCTACTTCAGCTATATCATCGTTAACTATTACCAAATATTTTTTATTAAGTGCAGATCCTACTGATATGAATATCCTATTCACTAAACATCTTCCAAATACCACTGCAATTTCATCAACTTTACCCACTTCATTTGCTTCTTTATCTAAAACTTTCATTCCTACAAATTCGCTGGCTTTCATTTTTTTTCTCACTCCTGTTTGGAAATTATGATTTAGTATAAAATATACATATGTTACTATGTAGTTAGTACTATAAGAATTTTGTTTGTATTAGATTTTCTTTAAGGTTTAGTTCCACAATAAACAACCAATCCATAGTACTTCCATATAACATCAATGCTTCTAAATCCCGTTTCTTTAAGCCATTCAAGATGCTTATTGAGTGGTGCTGGAAAATCTTCTTCAATCTGTTTAGGGAGCCATTTTTCCCTTACTTCTTCTTCTGGCAGATTCAGAAGCATGAAATCTATCCATTTCTTCCTATAAATTTGGTTTAGTTTTTCATTTGAACCAAGCACAACATCGGAGTTCAAGAAAACTCCTCCCTCCTTTAGTGCAGAATATATTTTACTGTAGAAACTTTTTTTATCTTCATCGGTTTTGATGTGATGAAGAGCCAGTGATGAAACAATTACATCGTACTTTTCTTCAAAATCAAATTCAGAAAAATCTCCTGTATAATACTCTATGTCGGTGTAATCTTCGAGTTTAATCTGTGCCATCTGTATCATATTCTCAGCTATGTCAATACAGCTAATTTTAGAATGTGGATATTTTTCTTTAACTGCTTTCGTAATGTTTCCTGTTCCACTGCCTAGATCAAGAAGTTTAAACTCTTCAGAATTATCAAAAGGGATTACAGATACCATACAACTTATCATATCCTCATATCGAGGTATTAAATTCAGAATGGTAATGTCAAATTCTTTAGCTTCCTCTTCGAAGTGTTCTTTAACATTTTCCATTTTTTCTCTCCTTCAGATTAATTACAAAATGTTTTTACTGTTCATATTAAATTATACAGATCAATTGTCATAAATTTAGGGGTGAATAACTAAATTTTAAGAATAGGTTTATGCGGTTAATTTAAAATAGAAAATTATAAACTAAAGAAAATTTCTATAAATCTTTTTGATTTAATCATTTGGGTTTA
>PLXT01000124.1 GCA_003151535.1 Methanobacterium sp. | reverse complement strand
GGCCCATTACAATTATAAAACAAAATATAAAGACCTGTTGAATGGGAGTTAAAGGAGTGATTAAACAATGGGAAAAATTTAATTATTTCTCTTTCCATTTTTAAAGCACTGTCAATTTCCACTTTTTGGAAAATTGGGTTGAAATGATATATTTCATAAATCTGCCAGTTTTCTACCTATTTCAATGGCTTTGTTCATGACATTTTCCTTGTTTTTAACAGCTCCCGGAACATCATTTTCCGTTGAAGTTAACACGTCAGTGACATTGTAGCCGAGGAAATTGAACATGTTTTTAGTATAGTTAAAGTACTTTGAATACATGTTTTCATCAGGATTGTTTTGTGAAAATATCAGTACCATGTCTTTTTTACTGTATTTTTCCTCAAAACCTGTCATGTAAAAGGCGTAAAGTCTGTCTGTGAAGAGTTTTGCTTGGGCTGACATCTGCCACATGTAAACTGGTGATCCTAATATGAAAGCATCTGCTTCTTTTATTTCTTTATAAATACTCTGCATATCATCATCTATGGCACATTCTCCTTCATTGTCTTTACAGTATTGACATGCTTTACAAGGATAGATATCCATCTTGTTAAGATTGAACATTTTTGTCTCTGCTCCCGCATCAAATGCTCCTTTAAGCACCTCTTCAACAAGAGCTTCAGTATTACCGCCCTTTCTTGGGCTTGCTACAAATCCTATTACTTTCATTTTTTTAAAACCTCCATTATTCAGTAATTTATATTCAATTATCTAAAGAAATAAACTGCTACTGATATTTTCCAATGCAATGGGTAATGTAAGTAAATCCAACTTAATACGGATAGCAATAACTGAATATATAATGAAATATAAAGACCTGTTGGAAGGGACTTAAAGTCTCAATAAATTTTAAATTTATTTCAGGTGTCGGTAATTAGGACATCCAAAACTAACAAACTTTAAATTTGTATAATGAGATCTATAATCTCAAAGGCGAGTTCTTGCCATCTGAATATAAATTTCTAATGTCGGTATAAATGCCTTTTGAAAGTCTAATATTTTAGACTCTGAAATTATTAAATACATTTTTTAATTCTTGTTTATCGGATCCGTTTTCTAATGATTCCAGTATAATATCCATACATTGGTGTTGAATGGTAGCTTGGAGTTCACTATTTCCTTTATTATAACAGCCTCGAATGGAATTAAACAGCTCAATGGTTATATATTCCAATGTTGCTTCCTTGCTATTCATTACCTTATCATTTTTTGTCATATTGTTACCATTCCCTTTTTGTATTTGGTATGTTAGGTTTTTTATGTTCATTTTTAACAGGTCCTAACATCTTAACGCTTTTAGGTTGTCTTCCTAAAACATAATCTAAAAATCCCCTATTGGATAGATCATTAATAACCTTCTGATGTTGGTTTATTTCTTCAAGTGATGTTCTTAAACGCTCTTTAAGGTGATCATGCTTATTTCTTAACCTGTTAATCTCATTTACTAGATCCTCATATGTTTTCTGTAAATTACCGTAACGTTCCTGTACATCATTCAACTCTTTAATGGCACTTTCAGAGGTTTTTGAGTTTTTATATAACTTATTATAATCCTCACGCTTCAATATAACAACATTATCCCCATCTTTAAACTTATGGGATCCCTTAATTGTAATCTGTTGTTGGATAGTTTCATAAGTTTTATTAGTACCCTCTTTAAGTTTTTTTTTAATGTTTTTTTGATATATCCTAACTTTACCTTTAACAAATTTCTCCATGGATAGATCCTCCAATATTTTGTATATAATATTTACAAAACGTTACAGATCTTAATAATATTCTATGTGATATCATCTTGTAAATATAACAAATGGTTTTAAGCAGTTTTGATTAATTTAAATAATAAAAAATGAGAAATCCATCTATTGGGGAAGGTTGATAAGAAAGAGTTGAACAGGCTCCATATAAATGGTTAAAATGTTTGATTAAACAACTGTTTATATAGGATGATGCTGGTTTTGGTAGAATTGTAAAACTTGGATATTCTTGCTTTTACTTGCATTTTTTAATGTTCCAATAAGATACACACTCAGGACATTAAAACAAAAATATCTAATAACTATTACTTATATTATACCTGCATTGGAATATCAACAAGCCTGGTACCTAAATTTTAAGTAAAGATTAAAAAATAGGTAAGGGTAAGCATTAAACTTGTATGTTCCTTGTAATGTTACCGAAAGTACCGAAATGTTACCAGCTGTTGAATTATTGTTGAATTTGTAAAGGTTAAAATGTCCCTATATGTGGTTATTATGTGATATAACTAAGGGATAAAAATAGAGTAAGGGAAGAGTGAATATAGGAGGTACCCTTCTATCTAGTAACCTTTAAGCTGTGAATTATCTTTTTTAACTACCCCTTAGAAAGTCAGTAGCATGACAGTAATATGACAGTGTTTATTTTATAAGTCCTTCATCTGCAATTATATCCTGTACTGTTAAAGTGCTAAAAATATCAGTATCAACACCTTCAACAAGTGCATTTAAAATTACATCATTATTTGCTTTGATATCAAGGATTATCTCTTCAATATCAGCGCTACTGCTAAGGTTCCATCTATCATCAGAAACAACTTCACCCATCTTTAAGGCACTTAAAACATTAATAGTCCTATTAACTGTCTTAATCAACTTCTCAACAAGTACAGCGTTATCATTCGCTATAATAGCCCTTATACTGTCGATATCCTGTTGGCTTAAACTCATCTAATCACATCCCTATAATTTGTCAATTACTCACTTTTTACTGTCAATTTTTGACATTTTTTTCAGTCTGCATTTCTTACAGACTAAACATTGCATTTGGAAGACCTCTACTTTATTATCTAATTATTATTATTAATAATAATTTGGGGTTCTAGTTGGCTTTTTAAAAGGGACATAATAATTATAATAAAATATATAATATTCCATAGAAAAAAGGATATTACCTATAAAAATTATTTACAACCAAACTAAATAGAAGTTCCAATAATGTTCCTTTTCATTAATCTTATTTGTGAACTATTAAGGTTTTTTAGTGCCGTTTTAGTTCACTTTTAGTTCTGTTTTGTATCGTTACATTAGGTTAAATTTGTGTCACTTTGTTTCATTACAAGTTGATTTTTTTATAATGTTATTCTAATTTTAATATTAATTTTTATTAATTTTCCAATTTTTTTAGAATTTCATCAATCATTTATTCTCTGTAAAATCATATTCTAAGTTATTGGTCCGGTTAATTTTTGTACTACCTTATTTTAAAGAAATAAAATAGTTGTATGGTATTTAACGGGGTGTATTATCCTTCACTATCCAACTTCAGAGTTGCATAGTAGTTACATCCCTTTGGTGTGGTTTCGTTTTTATTAAACATTATTTTGGTTGTTTTTTTGAAGTGCTCTGCTGATACCTTTAGATGGTAAATTGCTATGCCCACATCTATAGGAATGTATTTATTAACAAATACTGCCTTTAAAAAATTTGGTTTATTAGAATATGCGAGTATCATATCCTTTGTACCTGTAAAAAACCATGGTTGACTGTTAATAGCTGATGGTGCTAATCTTACGGGTTCTAATAATTCATCTGCATCCTCAATATCTGTGATATTTTCAAGTGATTTTCTCTTAAATTCTGAGGTATCCTCCCTGTGTAATGGTTCTGTAGGCATTCCAAAGGCTATTAAAATTATAAAATTAAGGTCTGAACTTTTAAGTACATGACCTTTTGGTGATGGTATGCCTTGCCAGCAGGAGCCTATTCCACTTGCAGAAAATAGAAGGTCCATTTGTTGCAACATAAATCCCAGATTGGTCAAGTAACCCTCTTTGTTTTCGGAAAATATTGCAAGGTAGTGTGGGGCTTGTTTCATACTTCTTAATTTAACATCATCACCTGAAATGATCTTTACATCGGTTTTAATATCATCATAAAGTGGAGTTAAATTGTTCAGCTCTTCTGATATTCTATTTAATACACCCTCATCAAGTGGTGAGTTATCATATTTCCTAATTGATTTTCTTTTGAATATTACATCGTAAATATCAACTTCTACTTCGGATGTTAAAGATGTGACCATTATGTTTCCTCCAAAAACTAATCAAGTATACAGTTTATCAAAAATATTTGTGAATAAATTCATGAATATGGTTACGATTTCAGATTCTCCATTCATAAATATTGTCTATTCGATTCAACAAATTAATTTTTGTATCTCATGAAAATATTGTATAAAAATGAATAAAATGTTCTACAGAAGACTTGGATTGGGTTTGAGAATATATATAATCAATCATATTTTATTTTTTCTCAATTATAATGGAAATATATATAAAGTTTACCATAGAATTAACCTATAGAAGAAGCTTTAAAGACCATGTTAAAACAATTAAACATGAATTTAAATCTATGTTCAGGCTTAGTATTATCTAAGATTTATTATTTCCTTAAATTGGGGATTACAAAGGAAACTAGAGATATACATCTATATACATATTCAGATCTACTCCTTTATTCACATCAATTTATGGAACAATAATGAGAAATAAAGTATATATAATTTGAATCAAATCTTATGATGTGTTTAAATCGATATAAAAGGCTCAAAATTTACAGGCACAAAAAATATAATAACACTCATTTTTTTGAGTGTTTTACTGATTAGTAATGATATTTTAGCTTGAGATTTAATATAATTATTATTTTATATGACATATTAAATACCATATACACCGGGGAATGAAATGAAAGTTATTGAAACTAAGGACATCACATACGAATATCCTGACGGAACCAAGGCACTTGATAAAGTTAATTTCAATGTGGACGATGGAAAAATAGTTGCACTTTTAGGACCCAATGGGGCAGGGAAATCCACACTTTTCCTCCACTTTAACGGCATACTTAGTCCTTCAACTGGTAGTGTAATAATTGATGAGGAAACAGTTAAATACAACAAGAAGGATTTGATGCAGATTCGGCAGAAGGTGGGAATAGTATTTCAAAACCCTGATGACCAGCTCTTTGCACCCACAGTACTTGAAGATGTTGCATTTGGCCCGATGAATATGGGACTTTCGAAAGAAGAAGTGGAAGTCAGAGTTAAAGAGGCTCTTTTAAGAGTTGGAATGGAAGGATTTGAGAAAAAACCACCACACCATCTGAGCGGAGGCCAGAAGAAACGTGTTGCAATTGCAGGTATACTTGCAATGAAACCTAAAATAATGGTACTTGATGAACCAACAAGTGGTTTAGACCCTAAAGGAGCATCACAGATACTCAGACTTCTTTATAAACTCAATCATGAAGGGATAACCATAGTAATATCAACACACGATGTCGATCTTGTACCCCTTTACGCTTCAAAAGTTTACATAATAAGTGAGGGTAAAATAATAAAAGAAGGAACAGCTCCTGAAGTATTTGAAGATGTTAAAACAATTCGTGGAGCAAATTTAAGACTTCCAAGAATAGCACATCTGATGGAAATACTAGAAAAGGAAGATAAACTCCCATTTACCAAACCCTATCCACTTACAATAGGAGAGGCTAGAAAAAGAATTTTAAAAGAATTTGATGATTAAAATTTATTATTGATGTCTATTCTTAAAATATTTTTTTATCCATTTATTTATATAATATTTAGAAAATTGTTTTACACCTAGACAATTTAACTAGAAAAAAAGGAATTTAATTGTTATTTACCAACCACTAAAAGGCCAATACCATTTACCATAATGGGGACAACCTATTATGTCACATTTCCAACTAGATGTTTTAGCTGAGCTGACCCCAGTCATTACACATCCTAAAGAGGTGCTACCACTTTCAAGATTCATACTTTTACCAATTCCACTTAGATCATCCATCTCCTGACAATTATTAATTATATTTATAGTTAAACTTATATATATAAACTTTTACATTTTAAATTAAAATTAAATTTCAGTATAAAAAAAATTTATTCACAATATTTTTTTAATGATAAGAACCAATATGATATTAATTAAAACTATATCTGAGGTTAAAAATGGAAAAAATCCCTGTTTCAATAACAAAATGTTCATCTTATCAACTTGAAGAAGTACAAAAGGCAGTTCTTGAATGTGTAGAGGCAATAGGTGGAGTATCTTCAATTATTAAACCTGGAGATAAGGTACTGATCAAACCCAACATGCTCCAGGGCAAATCACCAGAAGAAGCTATAACAACCCATCCTGTAGTTGTGGAAGCTGTAGTAAATATGGTTAAGGATGCCGGAGCCATCCCAATGATTGGTGACAGTCCCGGTGGACCGGCTAGGGGTATGGAAAGCTTTTGGGATATAACTGGATTTTCTGCAGTTTCTGAAAGAACCGGCGCTAAACTGGTGAACTTTGAAAAAACAGGTTCCTATCAAAAAAATAGAAACAATATTGACTACAGGATTGCAAAAAAAGTTATAGACGCCGATATTCTCATAAACCTTCCCAAGATCAAAACCCATGGTTTGACTATTTTTACATGTGCTGTAAAGAACATGTACGGTGTTGTTCCAGGACTTATAAAAACTGAATACCATAAAAATGCACCTAACCCCTCTAAATTCGCTGAATATGTGGTAGATATCTACGCATTATCCAAACCACAGTTACACATTGTTGATGGTATAGTAGGAATGGATGGAACAGGTCCATCAGCAGGAAATCCTAAGGAACTGGGCATGGTACTTGCATCAACTGATGGGGTAGCAGTAGATGTTTTATTATGTGAAATGCTTGGTAAAAGTCCGATGAAAATACCAACTAATAGAATTGCATCTGAACAAGGTTTAGGTGAGGGAGATCTAAACAAGATCGAAGTCATTGGAGATGCCCCTATAGTTGATGATTTCAAATGGCCCCCTAATATCAGTGGGTCTCTTGATAGGATACCACCATCAATTGCAAGGGGTTTAATGAAACTATTCTGGTCAAGACCTGCTATAGATTCAAAAGTATGTACCAACTGTAAAACATGTGTAAAAAGTTGTCCAGTAGATGCTTTAATTGAAAACACTCCAATTCCAGAATTTGAATATGGTGAATGTATTAATTGTCTATGTTGTATGGAGATGTGTCCCGAAAAAGCTGTTTTTGAAGAGAAAAGTCGCATATCCCGTTTGATATCACGATTCGCATAGATTATAATAGAAATAATTAAAACATAATTTTTTTTAATTATTTAGGATCTTAATTAAAATTTGAACAAAAAACATTATCCACATCAATCAATAAAAAAAAAAGAAGTAATAAAAAAAAGATGAGATGTCCCTAAAGTTACTAATAATTTATTCTACAACTTTAATGGCTTTGGTTGGACATGAATATGTGCATAACTTGCATCCGACACATTCTTTATCGTTTACATCGACTGTCCAGTCTTTTTCAACAGATATGGCCTTTACAGGACAGAGGGATACACATGCACCACAGTCGATACAAAGATCAGTATCTTTTTTCACAACCCTATTAACGGGGCTTAAATCAATTCCTGCTTTTTCTATGTATTCGATACCCTTTTCTGCTTCAGAACCACTTATCTCTATGAGCATCTTACCACCTTTAGGGTTTATATCTGCCCTGAGTATGTTGAAACTCACATCATAGTTCTTTATAAGATCGGTTATCACTGCTTGGTTAACCATCTTTGGGGAAAATTTGAGCCAAGCCTTCATTTAAACACCATCCTTAAGATTTCTTGCACACATAAGTCTTGAAATATCCTCTGCAGTTATCATACCCATAACCCTATTATTTTTACTAATTATAGGTAATCCCGATATCTCATGTTTATCTATACGTCTTGCAATAACATCTACTGGTTCATCTTCACGGGCTATTACAACCCTCTTGGTCATAACATCTTTTAACAGGGTTTTTCCCTTTGCAACTGCATTTGCAATATCCCATGATGTAACAATTCCCAGTAACTTCTGATCTGCATCAACAACTGGTAAATGATTTATACTATTCAGCACCATTCTCTTTGCAACATCACCTATATCATCGTTGGGACTAGTTGTTATCAGTGGTTTACTTTTGATTTCGTTTACAAGAACTGTTTGTCTTCTGATTTCCAATGGTCTAGGACTGGAACCTTCAGATTTCAATAATTTAACAGGATTTGAAAGTAAGAAATCGCCATTGTTGATCCATGATTTAAGCTCTAGAGCAATTTCCAAAGCTTTTTTATAGGATGATAATGGTGATGTTTCAATTTCAACACCATTAATCTCTACACTGCCACTTCTAAGTTGTTTATAATTACTTTCCATCACAATGGGCTTGCTACGTTTAGGAGTTCCATAATCCATGATCTGACAAACAATATCCTCATCACTTATGGCCGTCCTTTGAGCTATGTCACTGTTGAGAACTGGTATTGGTATTCCGAGTCCAACATAGAGTGTTGAACCGTACTTGGGCATGGTTGCACCCCGAACATAGTCAGGATCCATCTGTTTCATATCACCCTTAAGCATTAATGTTCCAGCACCATTAACAGGAACTCCATTTTTCCGCTGAACTTCTGTATTATGCTGAGTACCCTCTCCAATAACATATCCCTCTGCCCCGCACAGGAATATTTTAGTTCCCATACCAATGGTTTGGAAGTATGGATCATTTAGAAGTGGGCTAAGTCCACCCGCACTTGAAAAGCTTACATTACCCATATTTGGAAGTAATGTTCCCATATACGTATAAATTGTTTCATCTGTTGTATTAATTGCTGCTGCATAGTTCTGATAACAGTTACGAGGATTCAGCATTATGGCTTCGTTAAGATTATCGATATTTACATGGGTTTTAAGGTCTGTAAGAGGATAACAATCGGTTCCATACGAACTTGCAACTAACTCAATATCCTTTCCCCTTATTAAATCCTCAATAACGTGTGCTCCACCATAATCAATACCAATCTCCGGAATTCTGCTCGGTTGGGTGGCACCAATATAAGTATCAACAGCCGCAAGTCCAGAATAAGCTTCAACCCCATTTAAATATGTTTTGGTCATTTTTATAGGGGGATCAGTATGTCCAAAGTTTAAAAAGGCCCCTGAAGAACACATAGCACCGAATGTGCCGGTTGTAACCACATCAATATCTTCTGCTGCTTTATCTGCTCCATTTTCCTTCACAATCTGCGTCATTTCTGCAGCCGTGACAACAACTGCATCTCCATCTTTAATTCTTTGATTTATCTCTTCAATGGTCTTCATTATCGTCACATCCGTGTTATCATAATCGTGTATTAATCATAAAAAAATAATAATAAAGAAAAATAAAGTTGTGAACTTAATAAAATTTAATTTTCTGCATCGATCATTTCACCATAAACAATTTCTATTTCGCAACCTTTAGGGCCGCAACAGAAGTGTTGTAGGTCGAATTGTGCTTGCACTTTTTCACCTCCGGTATTTTATCGTAGGGACAATCTAATTATAAACTTTATATTTAACTACTTTTACTATATTAATACCATATGTTTCCATATGTAATAAAATCATATACTAATAATAAATTAATCAATGTTTAGTTTAAATTAAATCGACCAGATTAATACTAAAAGATAAATATATTCAGCTACAATTAATATAATCAAAATCCCTTTTAAATTCTATTTTAGAACCAATAAAAATTGTTACAGATTAATTTAATTTTTTGGTTCTGATATGAAATAGGGGAAAATATTTCTTTTTGTACACCAAAATATTAATAAACTAAAAAATTTACTTTCATAAAAAAAATATATAATTAATATAGATTATAGAAAAGGAGTTCTAAATATGCCGTCTTCAACAGAAAATAGATTGGATCCAGATTTATTCAGAAAAACAATTGATTCCATGGATAGTAGGGCAGATTATGTTGATATTAGGGTTAACGAAAGCACTAATAACATAATAGTTATGAAGGATGGTAAGATCCAGGAGATACGTTCAGGCTCAGATTTCGGTGGATCTGTGAGGGTTTTAAAAGATGGATCATGGGGATTCGCATACACTACACAGATATCAAAACTTGATGAAATGGCAGAATCTGCACTTAAACTTGCAAAATCACTTACAAGTGATGTAGAACTTACAAAGGTTGAATCTTCCAATGATAATGTGAAATTCAAGGCCAAGCTATTACCATCCACAGTATCGCTGGATGAAAAAAAGGAAGTATTGAAGGATGCCGAGGCAGCAGCCAACATCGAAAAAATTGTAAGTACCACTGTAAATTATGTTGATGGTGAAGGAACAACCCTTTACTTAAATTCTGAAGGCTCATCCATCAGTGTAGAAGAATCGAGAGTTGCAATGTTCTTAAATGCAGTTGCATCAGACCAGGGTAACATACAGTTTGGACACAAGAGTATTGGGGGTTCCAAGGGTTATGAGGTCATTAAAAATTATGATATTGAAGAATTTGGTAGGACAGCCGCATCAAAAGCAGTCAGGCTGCTGAGTGCAAAATCACCACCATCCGGAAGTTTTCCTGTAGTTCTTGACCCTGAATTAACTGGTGTATTCATACACGAGGCTCTTGGACATGCATCAGAAGCAGATTTAATACTTCAAAACGATTCTATCTTGAAAGGTAAAATGGGTACTCAGATAGGTTCAAAACTTGTCACGATAGTGGATGATGCAAGTATGGATGCATTTGGATATTATCCCTACGATGCTGAGGGTGTTAAAACATCTAAAAACATTCTTGTAAATGATGGTGTTTTATCTTCGCTCCTAAGTTCTAGGGAAACAGCGTCAAAATTGGGCATAAAATCCTCGGGAAATGCAAGATCATCAATTGGTGAACAACCAATTGTTAGGATGAGTAACACATATCTAAAACCCGGCGATCAAACATTTGAAGAATTATTAGAAGGTATGAAAGATGGAATTTACCTCAAAGGTTCTAGGGGAGGACAGGTCGATACTGGAAAGGGAATATTCCAATTTAACGCTGCTGAATCATTTATAATTGAGAATGGAGAGATTAAAGATCCTCTCAGAGATGTTTCTCTTTCGGGTAGTATAATGGAAATTCTTAACAATGTAGAGGCACTTGGATCAGACTTTAAGATGGGTGTAGGGTTTTGCGGAAAATCGGGACAAACAGTTCCTGTAGGAGATGGAGGGCCCCATGTTAGAGTATCCCATGCAACTGTGGGAGGAACCTAAATTAATCTATTCATAAATTTTTAAAATTTGGAGGTAAAGATCTATGTTATCTGAAGAAGATGGAAAATTTTTGGTTAAATTAGCAAGAAAGGCAATTGTCACGTACCTAAATGAAAAAAAAGTAATAGAAATTCCTGAAAATGCCGATCCAAAATTAATGGAAGATATGGGAGTATTTGTAACTTTAAATATTGGAAGTGAGCTTCGTGGATGTATTGGATATCCTGAACCGGTTATGCCGTTGTTAAATGCTGTGATTGATGCGGCCATATCTGCAGCCATCAGAGATCCACGTTTCAATCCTTTAACACAGACTGAACTGGATAAGATACATGTTGAGGTGAGTGTACTCACTAAACCTGCCTTAATCAAAGTTGATACACCAGTGGATTATATAAATAATGTTGAAATTGGACAAGATGGTCTCATAGTTGAGAGTGGACCATACCGTGGATTGTTATTGCCACAGGTAGCTACTGAGTGGGGTTGGAATATTGAAGAATTTCTCTCAAATACTTGTATGAAGGCAGGATTAGCATCTAACTGCTGGCTCACAACCGATGTTAAGATATATAAATTTGCCTCCCAAATATTTGGAGAATAAACTTTACTTGGACACAGAAATCCCTTAATTTGTGTTTAAGTTTTAATACCCATCCCAAACAGTATCAGATTTAAAGTAATCAATTGTACAGTGGTGTCTATGATCTGATTTAATTTTCATGTAAATATTTGGTATATAATTTTTTCATTTTTTATTATTTTTAGGGAAGGTTAAATATCATAGGGCACACTAACCTTAATGTACTATCAGAGTTTCTAATTATGCATTCACTAATTCATGTGAAATTTAAATTCATTAAAACTCTTTATAATAAATTTACTTCGTAATATAATATTCAATTAACTAAAAAAAAGGATAACATAATTAATTCATAAAAAAAAGTGATCAAATGTTTATACCAACCGTTCCAACCCCAGAAGAGGTTCTGGATAAAAGTTTCAGCAGGGCTAAGAAAGCTGCTAATAAGGTAAGGAGTTCTAAAATTCCCCGATACCAAAAGTCAAAGCAGACTGAAGAGGCAAGAATTAAAACAGCATGTCAAGTAACTCAAGAAACCTTCAACAGCATACTTGAAAAGGTGCCTAAGATCTCAACACTTAACATGTTTTACCAGGACTACATAGATGTAGTTGTGGGTGTAGACCAGTTTAAAAAGTCTTTAGGAGCATTAAAATGGGCTGTTGATATAATAGCCAAATTTGAAAATCAGTATGTCTTTAAAATAAGAAGATCAAGTCCTGTCGATGCTGCTAAAGTTAGAAAAGAAGCTTTTGGAAGATTAGCTTCAGTTGTATACAGGATAGAAGATGAACTTAATTTTTTGGACTTTGCAAAACAAAAGCTCAGGAACATGCCGACCATAGATTTTAAGGCAACCACAGCCGTAATAGCAGGATTCCCAAACGTTGGAAAATCAACACTTCTGCGCCAGCTAACAACAGCAGAACCTAAAGTTGCTGATTACCCATTCACAACTACAGGAATCCAAATAGGGCATCTTGAACATAAATGGGCTCATTTCCAGTTCATTGACACTCCTGGTCTACTAGACAGACCAGTACAGGATATGAATGAGATTGAATTAAATGCAATGGTGGCACTGGAACATCTAGCCAATCTGGTATTCTATATATTCGATGCATCAGAAACATCAGGATATCCTTTAGAAAGTCAATTAAATCTTTATAATGAAATAAAACATGTTTTCAAAACTCCTGTACAGTGTATTTTTAATAAAATGGATCTGGTTGAGGATCAAGAACATGTTAACAGATATATTGAACAGGTTGAGAATCCACTTATGCTTTCAGCATCCAAAGGAACTGGAGTTCCTGAAATAATTGCTAAAATGGAGGAATTTGATAATGAATCGAAGAAATCGAGCTGAAGAGGTTTTTAACGATATAGTTGATACAATCAAAGATAAACAGAAGGATATTGGTGGTGTTGTCAACGAATATACTTCAAACTCAACTCAGAAACCTGCCATGGATCTTATTGAAGATACCGAATTTATAGCTGTGATAACAGACCTTCCAGGTGTAAATAAGGAAGATATAAAAATTGACCTAACAGAAGGTACCCTGGAGATCACAGCCAAGTTCAACGAAGAGCCAAACGGAAAAAATTTCGTAAGAAAAGAGAGAAAGTATGGGAAAGTAAACAGAATCATATCACTACCTGCTAAAATTAAACTCAATGAAACGTCGGCAGTATTCGAAAATGGAGTGCTGACTATAGTATTGACTAAACAAACAAGTAACAAGAGCTATGAAGTTAAAGTCGATTGATAAGTGGTAGAATCGATAAAATGAATATTAATATGATCCATAATTAACCATTTATTTTTGGAATTAAATACTTATATATTATATTATTTTTAATTTTTAGAAAAAATATTTTAGATAATATAAAAAAAATTATTTTAGTACCTAACCTTACCAATATGTCTTGTACTACCTGGATCTTCGCCACTGTAATGGGAAAGATAATATATAAACCATTCCATGGGTACAACAAGTATAAATGGTGCGAGTAGTGGATGTATGTCGGAATAATCTTCCATATGGAATATGATGGTTTTTGCTCCTATGCTCTCTGAGAATTCAATTGATTTGTTGGTGTGTTCATCTCCAGGAAATCCTGCTTCAAGGAATATTATAGGGACATCCTTTTCTGCTCTTTCGATTAAACCATGTCTAAACTCTCCAGAGTAGAGTGGACAGGCATGTTTCAATGCTCCTTCCATTAGCATGGTCATTGCCACCTTGTAGGCCAGTCCAAAGTTTGGACCACTTCCCATACAATAAAATATATCTTCATCCTTGAAATTTTCTGCAAGACCCCTATTCTCTTCCTCTGTGGTTTTAATTAATTCTGCTATGATGGCAGGAATTCCTTCAAGATCCTTTAAAATCTTTTTAGATTCCTCGGATCCTTCCATTGTAAATAATATCTCATATAGGCACAAAAGTTGGGTCATATAGGTTTTTGTACCTAATATTGCAGTTTCCCGACCGCAACGGGTCAGTACTGCATCTTCAGATTCTTTCATCATACTGCTTTCAGGTTCATTGGTGATTGAAATGGTATACATACCATTTTCACGTGCTTTTCTGAGTGCAGCTACAGTATCTGCTGTTTCACCAGATTGTGACGTTACAATTAATGCTGAATTTATTTTTTGAAGGGTTTTATGGTAGACAAATTCGTATCCTGTGTGTACTTCAATATCGATATCTGAAAGGAATCCTAGAGCATCCCTGGTAGAGTAGCATGTTGAAAGGGAACTTCCACACCCAACTAAATATATCTTGTCCATTCCTTTTAATTTCTCTGAAATCTCCATCATATGAGATTTTTCTGCTTTTAAAGTTTTTTTCAGCGATACAGGCTGTTCCAAAACTTCATTGTACATATCATACTTCATGATCTTCCCTCAAAATATCAAGCTTTTCAATAAATTTAGCGTATGTAACATTAATATCCTCATCAATTATCCTAGTATTTGCTGTTGTTTCCATGAAACTTGATTCCAATTCGAACCTGGGAACAATGTGAATATGTATATGTTCTATGCTTGCACCTGCAGTTTTTCCTAAGTTTAAACCGACATTAATACCATCTGGTCTAATAGCTTCTTTGACTAGTGATATTGTCCTTTGAACTAGGCAGAACAATTTTTTAATTTCTTCTGGACCTATTTCATTGATGTCTTGGTAATGTTTAATAGGCACAACTTCTAGATGTCCCCTGTTGTATGGGAATATATTCATCAGCACCATATTTATTTTATCATTGTATAATACTTTTTTTTCTATATTTGGATTGCCCTCAGCTATTGCACAAAATATGCACGGTACATCTGATTCATGCGCCTTCCACAAACCCCTTCTGGGTGAAAATATAACATCATGACATTTGTCCGTTGGTTCAATTTCGGTTGTGGATGGTTCAACCATATTATCTTTCAGGTTATCATATAATTTTGCAATACAAACACCCATTTCAGCCACTTCAACNNGGTTCTTTACCCCATGCACCCAGATGATATATAACATCAGGAATTGTACCTATCTTTTCTATGGCAGTTTCAACTCCCCATGGAATTGTACTGCCCTCTACCTTTTTCACATCTTCGGGTTCATTGGCCCGATTGTACGAAGATACCTTTAAACCCAGTTTTTTACATATTTCAAGTATTTTTGGATCGTACTTCATGTTAAGGGCGCTTCTTATTGTTGGGTTGTGTTCCATCATACTGAGGACAAGCCGTGCCATGTGTGATGAACTCATAAAATCTGGTTCCATCACACTTTTAGGTCTGCCATTTACAATGGTTATTCTTCCAGGAATTCCAACAACTTGTTCAACTCTATCAGCACCTTCAACTGCCATTACAATATTGCTTCGAACTTCGGGAATGAGTGCAGTAAACTCTGAACATTTCTCTAGGATATTAACTGCTTTTTTAACGTTATTTATTTCCGCGATATATTCCATGCCACAATATTTCCATTTAATCAAATAATAACTTGTTGGTGAAAATAGGGATTCAGAACAAAATATTCTACAATATTTTGAAAAACTTACCAAATAAATTTAGATCAAAAAAAATATTCTGTTTCAAAATTTTATGGATTTGGAATATCTCAGGATTAAAATTTAATTTATAATACTAGGATCAGGTTTTATATTATGAAGTTTTATAGATATCGAGTAAACAAATCGGGATCATGATTATGGGGTATATTTTAGACCTCACCCTATTATGTGTATTAATATTGGGTTTTGATTGGGATAATCACTGATTTTTCAGGGGGAATATGAAATTAAATTCTGATTATAAGGCCTTTAAATCAAATAATGGGCCATATAATCCGGTTTTTGCTGGATTATATCAAAAGATTTATATGTTCTTAACAACTATGTTATTAATTGTCAGAACCTAAACGGTGTTCATCTGACATTGCTGAAACATAGGGAGGCAGTATAGTGAAGCGACATTTGTTGCTTGCAATGCTCGTGCTATTAAGCGTGTCATTGCTTGGTACGAATTATATATATGCCACCACACCAAACCAGCAGAACTCAAAAATGACCGCGAACACCATAACTATCGGTGAATTAACAGCAGGCGTCCAACAAGACGTCAATAACACAACGAATATTCAAAATACAACTGTAAGAAATCTTAATGAAGTTCAAACAGTTAATAATACTAATAAAAACCAGTCAACCATAGCCACAGTAAATGCATCCAATAGTAATAACAACTTGAATAACAGCAGTAACAGTACAGTCAAAATTCAGAGCGCAACACAGGCAGCAGGAGATGAAATTTATAATAATGTCCACGGGCTCTGGTTAAGCGTTGTTGATGTAAAAAACATCAATGCTGACGAATTGAAAAATTCTGGAATAACAGATGTATTCGTCAAAGCAAATAGAATTTCGGATCCGTTATATCCTTCAGTCCTTACGAGCATCCTTAAAAAACTTAAGGGTACTGGGATAAGAGTTCATGCATGGATAACGTGTTTTGTCGATCAAAATGGAAATTGGATCGATCCAAAAAACGTTTCTAACCAAAACAGCATAATAAAAACGATTACTAACATAACAAGGAACTACAACATAGACGGAATATTCTTGGATTATGTGAGATATCCTGGAACAGCGTACAAAACAACTGGAGCAACAAATACCATAACATCATTTGTTGCAAAGGTTTACAGTACAGTTAAATCCATTAAACCAAAAGTAGCAGTTTCAGCAGCTTTAATGCCTGAAGGGGCTGTAAATAGCTATTACTATGGTCAGGATTACTCACAACTTTCAAGGTACCTGGACTTCCTTGTACCAATGGTGTACAATGGAAATTACAATGAAAACACCAGTTGGATAACTAGTACTACCAAGTATATTGTAGCACATTCAAATGGAAAACCAGTTATTGCAGGACTTCAAACTTACCGCTCAAGTAAGAATTTAACGGTTATACCGGCATCAGAAATACGAACCAACATAAACTCCGCAGTTAAAGGTGGGGCATCAGGATATGCCCTGTTCAGATATGGCTGGCTGGATAAGAACTTCTTTAAGACCCAAACTCCAGTCAAAAATACCACAACACCAACAACTACTAATAGTTACACAGTAACTGACATTAAGAATGCTGCAATAAAGGTAAAAACCTATATTGAGAAGAACAATTGCCTACCAAAATATGTGCAGATAGGCACAAGACAGGTTACAATGCCAGAGTTCTTGCGGTTGTTAACAGCAGGATTATTAAAGGTCAGCAGTGGATCATCGGGAACAATAGCAATTAAAAGTGCAT
This sequence comes from Methanobacterium sp., assembly GCA_003151535.1. GTDB lineage: Archaea > Methanobacteriota > Methanobacteria > Methanobacteriales > Methanobacteriaceae > Methanobacterium_B. Next base: position 1,121 of record PLXT01000124.1, on the reverse strand, counting down.
TACCCCCTGTAAAACCAATAGCAGACTTGAAAAATGGGAACATAAACAAATCAGAGTACCTTGTAATGGCTGGGAAAATAATTTCCTTTATAGATTCTAATGGAAAAGCACCCAACTATGCCTCAAGCACTCTAGGAAAAATTCAGTACGAATCATTAGTGTACATGTATTCAAGAATAATGAATTACTACAGCACCAACAAAGTCCTGCCAAATTACGTGGTTATGAAACCATGGCAAAATACTTCAAGCCAACCTGATCCACCAATACCTGCAGCACTACAGATATATCTGCAGCCAACAAATAATTGTCAGTCTACCAGTCCAACTATAAAATCACTTGCAACATCAATTACAAAGGGAACATCCTCAACATACCAAAAAGGGGTTGATTTATTCAACTGGGTAAGAAATAACATTGGTTATTCCTTCTACTACAACACTAAGTACGGTGCTCTTGGAACTTTAAGTGCCAAAACCGGAAACTGTGTTGATACATCCCATCTGTTGATTGCTCTATCAAGAGCAGCAGGAATCCCAGCAAGATATGTAAATGGTGTATGTCAATTCAATAGTGGTACATTGGACGGACACGTATGGGCTCAGCTCTACGTGAACGGTAAATGGTATAATGCAGATGCAATTAGCCTAAATAACCAATTCGGAGTAATAAATAATTGGAATACAACCTCGTGGACCTTAAAGGGCATCTACTCAGAATTGCCTTTTTAATTCCTTTTTTCTTTTTTTCTTTTTTAGAGGCTGTCTCGTAATTAACTTTNNTCCTTTTTTCTTTTTTTCTTTTTTAAGGCAAAAAAATTAAATGTAACTCAAAAATTATGGTTTAATAAATAAAGATCTTAAAATATAATTAATACCTAAAATCTTTTGAAATGAAATGATTATTGAGATCATACCATATAATGGATAAATAAATCAATAAAATAAAGATTAGGCAGCATAAGGAGATATTTCTCCATATTGACATAAACAGTAACATAACAACTAATATCTGAATTACAATAAATCATATATACATGCAATACATATTATCCATACATACATGTAGGTCCTAAACGGAATTTAGGCATACATTGGAAAATTTCTATAAACCTTATGTTT
>PLXT01000080.1 GCA_003151535.1 Methanobacterium sp. | reverse complement strand
ATCTTACGTTTTTAACTATAATTACTCACACTCTTATAATCATCATTTGTATCTACTTTTCCCGTAATTTCATTATTTCGATCTATATTTACTGTCTGATTTTCGTATGTTATTGATGAAAAAATTAACAAAAATCCAACGATAAAAATCACAGCATTAATTAAACTTAATAATAGTCCTAATGAAGTTAAACCCCATATAAAAAGAATTCCTGTAATTATGCCGACATAACTATATATTAAACCAATAAATATCGTTCCAATACCTGCAAAACCTAAAATTTTATTCGAAATACTTTTCATTTAACTGTCTCCCTTCATCATATATTAAACCATTTTTAAACCATTTTCATGGATAAGTAAACAATAATAAATCTTTAACTTTCAAATCCAGATTATCACTATTCAATATCCCACATTGTAAAAATAAAATATAATATTAAAGAAGCATAGAAATATAATTCAATCAAATCATTAAAATCAATATTCCTATTTACACTATTTATGAACCCATACTCCATTTGATAAGATTGTTTCAAGGGATAATTTAGAAGACCATACACATTAATTATTTAATTAATAAAAAAAAAATTGTTTCCCATAAGATGGTGATGATTCTAGGTTGAACAAATTAATTGTAACAGACTTAGGCATAAAAATAACAGAGTATAAACAATAGAAATAGTAGTAAGGAATCTTTAGAATTTTACTATTTATGATCGATCAAATGTGGTGTAAAAATGCGAATTGTTTATCAGGATACTAAGAAAGGGATTATTGAAGTTGTTCCAGAAACACTGGATGATTTATGGCATTTATCACATATAATTGAGGAAGGTGACATGGTTTCATCATTAACCAGCCGTAGAATTCAAGATTCAAGTGGTGAACGGTTAAGAAGCGATCGTGGAATTAAAAAAACCTTTTTTATGGGAGTTAGGGTTGAAGAGATCAGTTATCACAAATATACTGGTAAGTTAAGGGCAACAGGTACCATAGAACAGGGTCCGGAAGATTTGGTGCCGTTGGGTTCACACCATACATTAGATCTTAAACTTTCCAATTCAGTAAAGATAAAAAAGGACAGATGGTCCAAGTGGAATATTAAACGTCTTAAAGATGCTATGAAAGCATCTAAAAAACCATCAGCACTCATTGTTGCAATAGAAGATGATACTGCAGATATTGGAATAATAAGGCAGTATGGGATCGACTACTATGGTCCGGTTATTGGAAATATTTCGGGAAAAAGAATAGTACAAAAAAACCGTAAACAAGCAATAAATGATTTTTTTAAAGAACTTACAGAGACTATTGAAAAATTTAAAGATGTTCAGGCCATAATAATAGCAGGTCCTGGATTTTCAAAAGGAGACTTCTTCGATTATTTAAATCAGAAAAATCCTGACATGGCTAAAATATCCCTTCTTGAAAGTACAGGAGCAGGTGGCAGATCAGGCATTGCTGAAGTACTTAAAAAGGGTATAATAGAAAAAATGGCTACAGAGGGTAGGATAGCCCGTGAAATCAGGCTGGTAGAGAGAGTACTAGAAGAAATCGGTAAAAACTCTAAAACAGTTGCATATGGAAAAAAAGAAGTAACACAAGCAGTACAATCCGGTGCTGCCGAAACAATGTTGGTAATAGATGAAATGGTAAAGAATAGGGATATAGAAAGACTAATGGATCAAGTCGAAAACATGGGTGGAAAGGTAATGATAATAAGCAGTGAACACGACGGTGGAAAACAATTAACATCACTCGGTGGCATTGCAGCATTACTAAGATATGGTTTATAAATTAATAATAGGGATCACAGGGCAAAATAGGTTAATAAAAGGTGTAAAACTTGCAAGTTGAATTATTATATGTAATACTAGCTTTAATCGGGTCTGCAGTTCTAACCATTATTTTTAAAGCACTTATCACAAGAATTGGAGAAAATCTCTATACAAACATTAGGGGTGGAACTCCCAGAGCTGTGGGCATAGCACCATTTTTAGTTCTAATACTACTCTTCCCACCACCTGGAAATTATTTAATTGCAATAATTGGAATAGCAGCATTTATTGATGATCTTGTTGGTAGAACCAAAATCAAAGGGCTTAAATTAGAATTTGGTCAGCTTTCCCGTGGTATTGGCATGCTGATGGTCATGATCATAGGTTATTTCTATTTTGGTCCAGTTGCAATACTGATTGCGCTCATGATACAACCATTAAACATAGCAGATATGCAGCCAGGTTCTGCCTGTTCAACCGTGATAATAATGGCCTCAATAATAGTTTTAGGGATAATGGCTCTCACATCAACCATCTACTATCCAGCTTTAATTGTACTGGCCGCATGTGTTGGATACGCACCATTGGATTATAAAGGAAGGATAATGATGGGAGAAATTGGTAATCATTCATTTGGTGTTAGTTTAGGTTTAATATTCGCATCATTCGGTAGTATAATAGGAGACTATACAGGTTCAGGGATTTACGGTGCATTTATAGTCACACTAATCCTATTACTACTTACAAGTGTTATTATAGCATTTATCAGGCGAAAAAACATTAAAAATTTCCTAGAGAATAAAATTACAAGACCCCGATTTGCAGATTATATCATGGATGTTTTAACAGGTGGGGGACTCGGAGATCTTTTAAGAAGAGTTATACTTAAAAAAAAGAGTATTACCATAAACAATCGTTTATTAATAATTTTAGGATTTAGAAGACTCGTATATAATCCTTACACAAATTAATTTTATTTTTAATCATAATAACCAAAATTTCTCATTGAGGACTTCAAATCATAAACAAGACAAAAATTTCTATTAACAATTTGGCATCATCCTCCCTTTTTTTGTCCGATAGCATTTCAATCTTAAAATAAATAAAATAGGATTAGAGTTATTATTCCCATCAATCTTTCCTGATCTTTAAGAGACCATGTTGAGAGTGTATATGGAACATGCCAGCAAATAGGATAAGCATTAAAATATCTAGCCACACCTTCCAATACCCCACCCCTTTAAGAAATATTGATCTGGAGCCTCTACCGCATACGTTGGAGGAACCAGATAAAATAATGTTCTAAACCACACAGGAATGGCCTGTATTAGTCAAAAAATACTGGACAATAGGAAAACCAGCCCAAAGAAAATCAATTTTTTATTCACACCCAAATAATTAATTTAGATACAAAATCAAACGAAGTATAATAACAAAATCATATATAGATGGTTAATAACAGTGTTTAAGACAATACACCTATTGGATCTGGGCTGGATGATAACATGGGAGGTATTACACACACATTAATGAATAAACTTTCTAAAATTTTTTTAAGTCCACATGGATCTGATATATTAAAAACCTATATGAAGTTAGTTACAAAGATACATTAGACATATAAAAATAGTATCAAATTTTTTAATGGTAAGCTCATTTTAATAGGAGAGATTACTTCATAATTATTCTACATTTAGAAAATAAAGAAATGTTGCTCGATTTATTTAAAGGTGATCAAATGAAGGCATTATTCATTGTTACAGGTAGAGGAATAGGGGGAGATGCTGTTACAGCTCTCAATATTGCAAAAGCATTATCAAAGTATGGTTTTGAATGTGAATTTGCACTGGATCATACTGCACCAGGTTTACTTTTTAAGAAGAATGGAATTGAATGGCATACAACCAGCATTCCCCAAGCAGGGGGTCATGCTGCAACCAAAAAAACTCTTGTAAATGCAGGATTAAAAACAATGAAGGCTGCATTTGAAACTATGAGACTGTGCAGAAGGATCGGTCCAGATATAGTTGTAGGGGTTATTGGTGGGGGTGCTGTTGTGGGATGTCTTGCAGCAAAACTTGCCAACATACCCTCTGTTGGAATTCTTATAACACCAGCTGATGCAAGGGTCTGTACAAGGATAACAACAACAATTGCACTTCCAGAATCAAATCTTTTCCAATCAAATTTGGAGAATAAAAGATTTCACAAGGCATATTCCCCTGTAAATCCTGAAATAATAGTTGGTGACAGGGAAAGGGCACTGAAAAACATGCCCGAAGATTATGATGAAGGTTTACCAACCATACTCCTATCATCAGGTTCCACACTATTTGAAAAAATGGCGGTTGCAGCATCTAACCTTGGTGAAGGTGGAATAAAGGCAAACATACTTGTGGTTGGTGATCCATTAGAAGAAGAATATATGAAATATCTTGAAAACACGAATTTAATCTATTTAGGATACATAGATTGGATAAATGATCTTTACAAGGTTGTTGACATTGCAGTTGTAACAGATGATGGTATGATGATACATGAAGCCATGGCATGGGGAATTCCTGTTGTTGCTCTTCTTGGAGTTAAATATGGTCGTTATCATAACCTGGCCGCAGTATTTAAGGGAGCTGTACTCGAGAGTGAACTGGCAAACCTTGAAGATGTAATTGGAGAGGCATTTTCAAATATGGATAATATGAAACAATCTGCAATAACATACGGTAAAAATGTACTAAAATCTTCTGATAAGATTGCAAAGATAATATGTGCCAATGCAAAGGCAAATAGATAACTTTTAATACCTACTCCATTTTATTTTACAGAAATACTTAATTTTTTATTAATTTTATTAATTTTATAAAATGAAGAAATATTATTTTATAAATCATAAAATATAAAATTTAACCTTTAAAACAGGGTATACAGGTAATTTCACCCTCCAATTTTATGGCCCGGTGTTCAGAAACTATTTCTCCACATTTTGAGCATTTAACATTTTTAAAGATCCTAGCCTTTTTAGGGACATCCACTTCAATATGCTCGGCATGAAACAGTTTATTGTAGGGAATTTCCAATATTTCTTGGGATACGTCTTCTGTCATCTGTTTTAAATCTGCCTTTTCAAGGTCTGTTGCAATTCCTGAATTGACAGCTCCTCTAAGTTTCTCTAACTGTGGTGCCAGTATATCGACACTAAATGAATCGTTTAATGATACTCTTACAGAATCATTAGTATTTCTGTTTATGAAGGTGTAAACTTGTTTTCCATGGTCTTTAAACAACAGATTTCCTTTACCAAATGTACATCCCGTAAGAACCTGAACAGCATCAACTGCACAACTGTTATTTTCAACAATCGCCACAATCTCCTCATCTTGAGAACTGCCCGATTTAAGTTCATTCAACCCGGCTTCAGCAGCTTTATACCCAATTGCAGAACCAGGACATACATGTCCATGGAATTTAGTAACTTCTGAGAAGGGTTTTATCACAATACAATTATCTTTAATTATTTTCTTATCATCCATAATGATCACCTGCTTAAATTATATGAATATTATTCAAACTTTGAGAAGAACTTCATCAATTTATAAACCGCGTCGGTGGATGGATGTGCTTCTACAAAGTTATCAAAATCATGTGTTTGATAGCCATCTTTCATAAATTTGGACATGTAGGCCAGGACTGTATGGGCAGAGGGTGATATTGAAGAAACACCCATAATTTCCCCTTCTTTACCGACTATTGCTTTTGTAAATCCGGTTTCACGGTCAAGTACGTTCCAAAATGCTCCTGGACCTGCTGATCCTGGTATATGTCCATTTATTCCTTCTTCGTTTGTTTTTATGTAACTTACATCGTAGTAAAGTGATATTGATGATGGTGTAAAACTGTAATCCACTTCTGTAGCTACTCCACAGGCGTTACGGGCCGCAACAATGCCTTCCATCCTTGCAACAGGGGTTGTTCCTATGCCTCCAACAACATCTCCAGCAGCATATATATCTTTATTGCTGGTTTCCATCCTTTTATCTACTATTATTTCTCCTTTTTTCCCTGTTTCAACCAGATGTTTCACAAGATCTGAATTTGGATTCATGCCAACTGCTAGCATGACCTCTCCATCCATACGTCCTGAATTTGTTAATGCGCCATCGGGATATATTTCAGAGACAGCGGTGTTTTCATGTATTTCAACATCTTTAAGCAATTTTTCTACTATATAACTTCGTATATCTGATTCAACCTCTTTTAGAAAGGTATTTCTACAAAGTATATGCACTTCTGTGCCAAATGTAGAGAATAAACCTGCTAATTCGGTTGCTATTGTCCCGCTTCCAACTATTAACATCTTTTTTGGGACTTTTTTATAATTTAGAATATCTTTATATGTTTTTGCATTTTCTACGCCCTTTACTGGCGGTAGAAATGCATGTGAACCAGTGGCTATTATCAACTTGTCGTAGGGATAATTTTTATCGTCAACAGTCACAAATCCGTCACCTATCTCAGCAGTACCAGTGACGATTTTAACTCCTGATTTTTTGGTTTCAGATGTTATAACTCCTCTAATCTTGCCCACAGTATTTTTGACACCGTCAGCTACCTTTTCATAGTCTATTTTAGGGTTGATATCGGTAATTCCTATCTGATTAAATTTTTTGGCATTGATTGCAAATTTTGCAACGTCGTTTAAGCCACATATGACCATACATCCTGTGTTGAGACATTTTCCCCCAATTTTATCATTTTCAATGAGGGTAACTTCTTCACCTATTTGCGTCGCTTCTATTGAAGCTGTTCTTCCTGCGGATCCACCGCCTACAACTACCACTTTCATAACATTTTCCTCCAGAACATATTGTTTATATGGTTAAAGCACATAATAAAATCTATTAAATTATNNATCAAGTTAACGAGGTAGATTGATATGTGTATTGCAGCACCAGCACAAATAGTTAGTATTACCGATAAAGTGGCCACAGTTGATTTTGGAGGCGTAAGGCAGCAGGCCAAGTTAGACTTAGTAGGAGACTTAGATATAGGTAGATATGTTCTTGTTCATTCTGGATATGCCATAGAAGTTTTAACAGATGAGGAAGCTAAAGAATCTTTAGAAGCATGGGATGAGCTTTTAAAAGTTCTTGATGAAGAAGATAAAGAAGCAGAGTTAGAAAAAGCAATTTAAATTTTTATCTCTTTTATTATTTCCTTCAATATTCTATTTTAATTAATTTTATTTGTTCTGTTATTGACTATCTATTTTTTTATTAATTTTAAATAATTAGTGTAGTGGAATAGAGTACATATGGTTTAGTTTCCCGAGTAATATCTGCAGATATAGTTGAAGAAACAGATAATACCATATCCATATGTATGGGGGGATACATCAGCAGATAGGGATGGATTTAAAAATTTAATCAAGAAATATCCAATTATCGCTATTAGTGGTTGTGATGGTGACTGCACCCTTAAAATACTGGAACAAAAGGGAGTAAAACCCATTCAAAATATTAATCTAATGGATGAACTTAATAAAAAAAATTTAAAACCTACAGATGTCTCCAGACTTGACGATAACGGTGAAATTTGTGTTGAATATATGAAAAACAAAATAAAAAATGAAATTAAAAGAGTTGAAAATAAATAAACCTCTAAAATCCATAAAATGGACAAATTAAATGATTACAAAATGAAATAACTATTTTTTTAGTATAAAATTAATAAAAGGATCTTCTTTTACATTCGAAACAAGAAAACCCATTAATTGCTGTATAATGAATGTATCCTAGTTTATAACACATTTATAATATTATATACACCCAAAACACTCATACCTTGAAGGTCTTCTCAAGCCACAATAGAATTTCATCTCTAGTTCTTCTGAATGCTTGAGTTTTGTCATGGTCAGTTCCATTAACTTCTGCAGGGTCTTCAAATGGTTTTTGGATATAAGTTTTTCCTCCAGAGAGAAATGGGCATGTTTGACCTTTTACACCACATACTGTAACTACATAGTCAAATTCTAAACCTTCAAATTCTTTAAGATTTTTAGATCGATTTTCGGATATATCAACACTAATTTCTAACAGAACTTTTATTGCATATGGATTTACAGTAGTAGGATTACTTCCAGCACTGTAAACCTCATAATATTCGCCATATAATGATTTTAATAGTCCTTCGGCAATCTGGGATCTGGCTGAGTTGTGGTTACAAATAATCAGAACTTTTCCCTTTGATTTTTGCTTGGTCATTCCTTAGTCCTAAATGTTCCATTCTCACCCAACTATTAATATCCATATATTTATATCAGGTTGTATAGGACTGACTATGAAAACATGTGAAGTTAAGGGAGTAGGAAAACCCAACTGTAACCAGATTGAGAATCTAGAAAAAATACTTTCTGAAATGCCAGTGGAAGATGAAATACAAAAAAAATGCAGATATAATCAAAGCACTTGGAGATCCTACGAGACTAAAAATAGTTTACCTATTGGAACACGATGAACTATGTGTCTGTGAGATAATGACCGCACTTGATAAACCACAACCAACAGTATCTCACCATTTAAATCTATTAAAAAATGCGGGTCTATTAAAATGGCGTAAAGAAGGAGTATGGATACATTACAAACTATCAAATCCAAAACTACCAGAAAATCTAAAGGAGCTCATAGGAACTCCCTAAAAAATAGATTAATTATGGGGATATTACTGTAGAGTACTTTAATAATGGTCTTAAAGTGTATTAATCAACTCGAACATGCTGGAAGAGTCGTTTAAAGACTATTAAATTAGGAGATATTTATTAAAAAAATAGTGGACATTCATCATGTTGTATTTAGTAGATTGAAACTTTTTTTACACCAGGAATATTCAGAAACTTGTTTATAAGCTCTCCTTTAATAGGTTTTTCCGTTATTATGGTGAGTTTTGGGTTTTCCTCCAATTCAGGATCTCCGGCATGTGCCTGTCTGATACTTATACCCTCTAAAGATATTAGTTCAGTTGATCTGGCGAGTATGCCTGCATTTCCTGCTTCTGCTTCAATTTCAACTACACCGAAACCAAGATTATCTGCTACATTTTTAAGCAGTGTACCAGCAGGGAATATATTTTGAAATACTCCTGAAAGCTGGGGATCTGCAAGGATAATATCTACAGTTGATTTAATTGTTCGTCTATCAACTCCAACCGATCTTGCAAGGGCTACATCACTGATTTCCACGTTTCCACAGTATATTTTACCTGTTTTTCCAACCCTAAGTCCGAGTTCAACTATCTTCCTTGCAACAGCCATTCTTGCAGGGAATTTATCAAATTTATGTTTTATTCTGTCCCACATTTTATCTCACAAACTATTCATTAATGAACCAACTATATAAATCTATGTACATATTTGTACACTAAAGCTTTAAATAATACTTTGAAGTACTATATTTTATTGAATAATTTTACTATTAAATTATCAAGGTGACAATTATGAAAGGCAGTGAATGTTTTTGGCGAATACAATATAAAAATAAACGAACCTAAGAGTAAGGATCTACAATTTAATTCTCCTTTTGAATTATTTAAAAATTTATACTCAAACTACTCCAGCACCTTCCTATTAGAATCAATGGAAAGTGACAGTGGACTTGCAAGATTCTCAGTTTTAGGATTTAAACCATCGGCAATTCTAAGGGCCAGGGATAACATCCTGGAAATAGAAACCGATGGACAAAAACAGGAAATTGAGGTTAAAAATCCCTTCGATGAAATCCGAAAACTGACCTCCCAAGCAAATGGAAAAAAAGGATTCAGGGGAGGTCTAGTTGGATATGTTTCATACGAAGCAGCAAGACACTTCCAACCCATTGACCTGTTACCCGGTGAAAAGCCAGACTTTGAATTTGGACTGTTTCTTGATGGAATAATATTTGACAGAATCCGCAATAAATGTGAATACGTCACACTAGGCGAGAACAGACTCGAAGAAATAGAAGAAATTGCAGGGGAAACCCATGAGATCGAAGGCATAGAATACACGGAAAAAAACCAGCACTTCACGAAACAAGAATTTGAAGCCATGGTTATAGAAGTCAAGGAAAGAATTAATGCGGGTGAGGTATTCCAGGATGTAATTTCAAACGCCAAAGAATATGAATTAAGGGGAAACAAGCTGTCATTCTACGAAAGTTTAAGAAAGATAAATCCATCACCCTACATGTACCATCTTAAAATCGGTGAACGTGAAATAATAGGTTCAAGCCCGGAAATGCTTGTAAGAGTTGAAAACAGGATGGTAGAAACTTTTCCAATAGCAGGAACAAGGAAAAGGGGAAAAACACAACTCGAGGATAAAAAACTCGAGAAAGAACTTTTAGAGGATGAAAAGGAAAGAGCAGAACATTTAATGCTTGTTGACCTTGCAAGAAACGATGTGGGAAAGGTAAGTGAATTTGGAACTGTAACAGTTCCTGAGTACATGGATGTGAAAAAGTTTTCACATGTACAGCACATTGTATCACGTGTACAGGGAAGACTACAAAGTGATAAAACAGCTGTAGATGCATTTGAATCAATGTTTCCAGCCGGAACACTCAGTGGTGCACCCAAGATAAGGGCAATGGAAATTATAGACGAACTAGAAAACAAACCAAGAGGATCTTACGCAGGTGCGGTGGGATATTTCTCACTCAATGGGAATGCAGATTTTGCCATCACCATAAGAACCATGGTATGCGATGGAAACCATGCCAAAATACAGGCAGGAGCGGGTATAGTACACGATTCCATACCCGAAGAAGAATACTATGAGGGCGAAAATAAAGCCGGAGCCCTTCTAAGCGCTCTTAACAATGCAAATAAAAACATGTTTAATCGGGTTAAAACAATTGATGGTGATATTAAATGATACTCATAATCGACAACTACGATTCATTCACCTACAACCTCTACCAAATGGTTGGAGAAATTTATCCCCATATAGAAGTTATAAGAAACAATGAAATAACAGTTGACCAGATCAGAAAACTCAACCCCCGGGGCATAATAATATCACCAGGACCTGGAAGCCCGGATAAAAGCAGGGACTTCGGTGTATCCATGCAGGTTATAAAGGAACTAGGATCTGAAATTCCAATACTCGGAGTATGTCTAGGACATCAGGGTATATTCATTGCATATGGTGGTGAAATAAGCCGTAATGAACCAGTACACGGTAAACAGAGCAGTATATACCACACAGAAGATGGAATTTTCAGCGGCATACCCAATCCATTAATAGCTGCAAGGTACCATTCACTGTTTTGTGTCGATAAAAACACACCAGACTGTATTGAAATAACTGCAAGAACCAATAATGGTATGATAATGGGAATAAAACATAGAGATAAACCCATATATGGACTTCAATTTCATCCAGAATCAATTGGCACTTCCCAAGGCATCAAACTACTGGAAAACTTTGTGGAGATAAGCCAATGAAGGTTCAAAAAAACAGGGTCCAGTTATCCGACATAATAAAACACAGAAGAAAGGATCTTCAGAGGGAAATGGAATTAATACCAATAGATATTCTTAAAGATGAAATAGAATCATCTAAAACAGATTCAGATATAATCTGGAAGAACAGTTTCAGCTTCAAAAAAGCACTGGATAAGGACGATGATGTGGGTGTTATATGTGAATACAAACCAGCCTCACCATCTATGGGTGATATCTCAAACATAACAATAGAAGATGCACTTAAAGCCTTTGAACAATCGGGTGCATCTGCCATATCCATACTCACAGAGGAAAGATATTTCAAGGGCAGCTTGGAAAACCTAAGATCAGCACACACCCTTATAGATATTCCAACACTTAGAAAGGATTTTATAGTCAACGAATATCAGATATATCAGGCAAAAAATGCAGGTGCAGGTGCAGTTCTATTGATGAATAGTATCTACCCCGACCTTGAAGAGGGAATTTCAATATGCAATGAACTCAAAATAGACCCGCTTGTTGAATGCAGAAACAGGGAAGATATATCAAATGCATTAAATGCAGGTGCAGAAATTATAGGCATAAACAACAGAAACCTGGAGAACTTCGTTGTAGAACTTAAAACAACAGAGAAGCTCGCAGAATATGTACCGTCCGAAGTTATCCTAGTATCTGAAAGTGGTGTCAGATCAAAAGACGATGCAATACAACTATCAGAGTATGGTGTTGATGCACTGCTTATAGGAACATCTATCATGGGTGCAGACGGATATAATGAAATGTTAAAAACAGCAACCAACATTATCAATGCTGTTAAGGGTGAAAGGATAGTTAGAATATGAAAGTTAAAATCTGTGGAATCACCAGATCCCAGGATGTTTCCAAATGCGAAGGATCAGGAGCCAACCTCATAGGATTCATAAATATCAAAAGATCCAAGAGGTATGTGAAGCTCAAGGAGATCATAGAATTAGTATCAGAACTTAAAAATCGAGAAAGGGCTGTTATGGTGTTAGAATCCGAAAATCCAGAAGAAGTTGTGATGAAAATGAAAAAAACAGGTATAAGAAATGTTCAGCTTCATTCATTAACATTCAGTCAAATAAAATATCTCAAATGGATAGAAAATTTTCACAGAACACCAGTCGAACCTAATATGAAGATCATCAGGGCCGTGGGAATATCGGAAGACTCACTAGAGTATACCACTGGAAATGGTATAAAATTCTCTGAGGAAAAGGTGTTGGAAATAGAAGATTTTGCAAAAACATGCGATGCCCTGCTCTTCGATTACCAGGTAAATGGCAAAAGCGGTGGCACAGGAAAACAAATTCCAATAGATATGGCATTTGAAGCTGTTAGAATTGCCAAAGAAGCCAATCATAATCTGGAAATATTCCTGGCTGGTGGAATTAACTCTGAAAGAATTCGAAATACAAAGGCAATACTTGAAAGGGTAATAGACTATGTGGATGTAAATTCGGGTGTTGAAGATGCACCAGGAATCAAAAATCCTGAACGAGTAGATGAATTAATGAATATAAAGGCATGAAATAGGCTGTTACAGATTGTATTGATAATAACAAGATTTGGATTTAGAATTATATTAGGATGTGATTTGGATGATAACCAACGGAAAGTTTGGTAAATACGGTGGAACATTTGTTCCAGAACTAATTATACCTGCTCTGGAGGAGCTTGAAGGGGCATTTTTAAAGTATAAAGACGATGAAAAGTTTGTTGAAGAACTTGAATTTTATTTACGTGAATTTGCTGGAAGACCAACCTCACTGTACCTTGCAAAAAATTTATCAGAGAAATTTGGTTGTAAAGTATATCTTAAAAGGGAGGACATGCTCCACACAGGAGCTCATAAAATAAATAACACACTTGGACAGGGTCTTTTGGCAAAATATATGGGTAAAACACGTTTAATAGCAGAAACTGGTGCTGGTCAACATGGAATTGCAACGGCGGTTGTTGGTGCAATGCTTTCAATTCCAACAGAAGTTTATATGGGCAGTGAAGATGTGGAAAGACAGAAGCTCAATGTTTTCCGGATGGAATTATCTGGTGGCAGTGTTATACCGGTTGAAACAGGTTCAAAAACACTTAAAGATGCAATTAACGAGGCATTTCGGGATTGGATCTCAAATGTCGAGAACACCCATTACCTGATAGGTTCAACAATGGGTCCACATCCATACCCAACTATGGTCAAACATTTCCAGAGTGTAATTGGAAAAGAAGCAAGAAAACAGATAGTTGAAAAGGAAGGAGAACTTCCTGATGTTGTTATAGCATGTGTTGGTGGTGGAAGTAATGCCATGGGAATCTTTTCAGGCTTTGTTGATGACAAGGATGTTGCACTTATAGGAGTTGAAGGTGGAGGAGAAGGTGTTGAAACCAATAGAACAGGAGCAACACTGTGCAAGGGCACAGAAGGAATACTCCATGGTTCACTATCATTTGTACTCCAAGATGATGACGGCCAGATTTCAGAGGCCCATTCAGTGTCGGCTGGTCTGGACTATCCGGGTGTAGGGCCGGAACATGCATATCTCAAGGTAACTGGACGTGCGGATTATGTGGCTGTAACCAATAAAGAGGCTTTAAGGGGATTTGAATTATTATCCAAGTACGAGGGTATTATACCCGCACTTGAAAGTTCCCATGCAGTTGCATATGCAGAGAAATATTCTAAAATTAAAGAAAACAAGGGTAAAACTATAATAATCAATCTTTCAGGAAGGGGAGACAAGGATATGTTCTTGGTTGCAAAGGAAATGGGGGTTGAGGTATGAGACCATTAAAGAAATATTTTAATAACTCTAACCAATTACAGAGCTATCAAGAAATGTTCCAAGAAGTTAAAAATAGGGGTGAGGGTGCTTTTATACCATTTACAGTTGCAGGTGACCCTGACTTTGAAACATCCATTGAAATAGTACGTCAGTACGTTGATAACGGAGCAGATGCACTTGAAATAGGATTTCCATTCAGTGATCCAGTTGCAGACGGGCCCAGTGTACAGGCAGCAGATATAAGATCGCTCAATTCTGGAATGACAACAGAAAAATGCTTTGAATTTATCAGTAGAATCAGAGAATTTACATCCATACCAATAGGTATACTTGTCTACTACAATCTCATCTACAGGAAGGGATTGGAAGAATTCTATAGTAAAGCCAGAAATGCAGGTATAACTGGGATATTAGCGGCTGATTTACCACCTGAAGAAGCTGGTGATGCTGTTAAAATGGCCAGTAAATACGATCTTGACCAGATATTCATGGTTGCCCAGACAACAACGAATGAAAGGATAGCTGAAATAGTTGAGATGTGCACAGGATTTTTATACGTTGTGGCTGTTATGGGGGTCACTGGTGCAAGGTCCGATATTAAAAAAAGTACCGTGGACCTTATAAAACGTGTTAAAAATCATACGGATCTTCCAATAGCTGTTGGATTCGGTATTTCAAAACCTGAACATGTTAAGGATGTTATACAATCAGGTTCAGATGGTGCTATTGTTGCAAGTGCCATAATCAATATTATCACCCAAAATCTGGATGACATGGACATTGGCAAGCATGAAATAGGAATTTTCTGTAAAGAACTCAAGGAATCTACTAAAAATAGATAGATAAACTCCTATAATTAAATAAAAATGGAATGTGGAATATTATGATTGGTGAAGGTTTAGCAAAGGTCGTATCAAAATTAGATTTGAGCGAAGATGAAGCCTATAATTGTATGATTGAGATGGTGAATGGGGAGGCTGATGAGTTTCAAAGTGCAGCCTTTTTAACAGCACTGGCAGTCAAGGGTGAATCCGCCGAAGAGATCACGGGTTTTGTAAAGGCAATGCGAAGTGTTTGTATCGAGATAAAAACAGATCTTAAGGATCCCCTGGTTGATACATGCGGAACTGGTGGTGATAGGTTCAAAACATTTAATGTCAGTACAACATCAGCAATAATAGCAGCATCATCGGGTGTTGCAGTTGCAAAACATGGTAACAGGAGTATAACCAGTAAATGTGGTGGAGCTGACATTTTAGAAGCATTAGGGGTGAATATAAATTGTAATGCTCATGGGGTTAGTGAATGTCTTGAAAAAACTGGTATGGGATTTATGTTTGCACCTAACTTTCACCCGGCCATGAAGAAGATGATGCCCATAAGAAAGAAACTAGGTATAAGGACGGTTTTCAATATTTTAGGTCCCTTAACATCGCCAGCAAATGCTGAAATTCAACTTTTAGGGGTTTTTGAACCTGAATATGTTGATTTAATAGCAGAGGTCCTTAAAAATCTTGGTGTGAAACGTGCCATGGTTGTGCACGGCTACGATGAAAATGACAAACCTGCAATGGATGAAATTTCAACCATTGGAAAAACCAGGATTGCCTATCTTGAAAATGGTGTTATAAAGATTGAAGAAGTTTATCCTGAAGACTTTGGAGTTAAAAGATCGGATCCAATATATATTAAAGCCCCTGAAACCATTGAAGACAATCTTAAAGTTGTTAAAACTGTTTTAGAAGGTAAAAATACCTCAAAGGAGGAGGATGCGAGACTCAATCTGTGTTTAGTTAACACCGCAGCCATTCTTTTTATAGCTGGAAAGGTCTATAGTTTGGAAGATGGTGTGAAGATTGCAAAGGATTCTGTTAAATCAGGATCTGCAATGAAAAAACTCTTAGAACTTGTTGATATCAGTAACTCCACAGGATTTTCAGACCCCGAACCCTCACCATGCAAATAATAATATGGTAAAATAAATCGGATTTTAAGTACCCTTAAAAGGTATAAAATAAATAAATAATGGATATTTGGTTTTCAAATTTGAATATACTGATTATTTGAATAGTGATAAAAAAAATAAGGAAAATAAGGTAAAAAAATGAGGTAATTAATAGTTTTACCTATTTACCAAAATATACTAATTGCTCCAATCAATTATCTTTTTTTCTCAAATATAAATTTTTTGAAATTAATCACATATTAATATTTTAGAATAAATTATAAAAAATTGGAGTGTAAATCAAAAGAAGATCTGAAAAATATAGGTAAATGGGCCCGCTGGGATTCGAACCCAGGACCTCACGGTTATCAGCCGTGCGCTCTACCGCCTGAGCCACGGGCCCCTCCATATAAAAAAGGGGTTTTTGTACCATTCAATTACAATAGTTCAAAAGAATGTGCGGGTAGATTCAAGATTTAAACTTCATCATATATATCCTTTTCTCTAAATTTTAGTTTTCAAGGATAGATGAACCATTTCATTGAATTTATTATTAACAATCTGCTCATGAACTTAAAATATGCTTGAGTTCATCAAGGCATTTCTCAAAATTATCATTATCAATCAAACTTAAATAAGAGCCATAGATAACTGAACAAGCCATCATAGACATTCTCAACATTTCCATATGTTCCTTAACATCTTTTAAATTTTCAAGGACACGAATACGGAATTTATCATGATATCTACGTACGAAAATGTTTTCGTAGGATGCTTCCACAATTATTATCAGATCAGGGACGATGATTTCAATTGGAAGCGAGATTATGTAACCAATTTCTGACTTGTCAACACCGTGCAGATCTAGAAGTATCTTTTCTGAAAACTTTTTCATTTCATTTACTTTGTTGGCAGCAGACAGCCAAATGGATTGCTGAACTTCAATATCCAGTTTGAACATTTCATCCTGGTTTGAAGCCAGACCATCAGACATGGCAACTTCGAGCATTAACTCTCCATAATTCACATATTTATATCCAAGGGCCCCTGCTGCACTTTTACAAAGTGAAGTCTTACCAACTCCAGGAACACCAACAAGGGCTGTGATGTTCCAATCAACCATCTTATTTGTTGACCATATCGCATATAGCATCTGCCATCATATGACCTACAACAATTATTTCAGCTTTGTCTATTTCATCAAGACTTTCTGCTGCTGTCCTTGCCTGCATGGCCATGTTAGCTGCACTCATGCACCCTGGGTTGGTGGGTGTAATTGTAATTTTAGCTGTTTTAGCTTCCTCATCAACTTCAATACCTGTTACAAGTCCCATTTCAACAATACTTACACCCATATGTGGGTCTGCTACAGTTGAAAGTGCTGTTCTTAACTTCTGTACTAGTTCTTCTGACATTTTATCCCTCGTAAATTTTATTTATATCCTAAATTTTATGTGTTCTACTGATTTATTACAGAACAATGTACATTTAATCTAAACACACATTCATTCCAATAAAAATAAAGTATTTCTCTTTTTTCCATTTATGATATTTATACTTTGATACAAATTTAAAAAATTAAAATTTGAAATTGGAATGGGCACTATCAAAACTACTTATTTCTGTGCCTGACCTTCACACCAACACCTTTTGTGGATTTTTTCATTTCATCTCCACTTAAAACTGCTTTACCAACGCCTACAACTTCATCATTTCTTAAGATCACCACTTCGTCCCTTGGAACAATACCAGGATCGGCGTTTAGAATTCCAGGGGCGAATAATGTATTGGTTTTCATTTCAAAATCAATTTCAACCCAGTTAGTTCCAATATCCTTTAAAATTTCCCCACCTTTAAGGTTAAGGGAATATAATCCTGTATCAAATGATAAGGTTGCAATCTGTTCTTTATCTAATAACATTCTTTTGGTGAATCTTCCAACAGCTTTAACACCATCGGGTATTAATGTATCTGCTTTGGGAGTTCTGAACTGATAACGGGCAATGGATCTGAAACCTTTTAATCGTTTTTCCTTGGTTTTGATCCTGGGATATTTTTTTACTTCCATCTTAAGATTGTCCATGGAATCCCATGATGTTGCTCTTCCATCGTTACATGTGTAAACTGCATCATCAAGATATGCTTCACAAACTTCTCTATAGCCGCCAGATACATGTGCTATAACATCTTTTCCCGCGACATATTCCTTTAAACATTCACCAGTAACATCTATTTCTTCTTTAGACCAATCTCCTGTTGTTGATGTGTCGTATGATTGTATTGGATATGTTCGTTCCATTTCACGTGGACACACACCAAATGGTGAGGTTAGGATGGCTTCTTGAATATTTTTTGTTGCTCTCATGAAGATGGTATGGGATTTGGATGATGAGTAGGGTTTTCGCATGCTGCAGGGTAACACCACAACAACATCTCCTAATGGTTGGAGTAAGCTCATTCTTTCCCTCCATCTAACAGCTTCAGGTCGATATAATGATTCATCTATTATACAAGGGATTTTCATTGGATTTCCTCATGATTTAGTTAGTGATATTATTATATTGTATATTAAAATTTTATTTTAATTAGTGTTATAAACTAATATCCCTTTCATTGTAAATCATTCTATCATTTACTAATAGTAAAAATATTAAGATTATATATTCTATTCCTTCTAAATTTCAATGAATACCATCCGCATGTTCATTAATTTTTAGTTGTTAACACTTAAAATGATTTTAACATCTTAATTGAATATATTAATAGATGATATTTGATGAGTTGGATAATCACAGATATATATTACTTTGAAAATCGTGAGATAGCCTCTATCAACCAAAAATAAAATCTAATAATCATTAAATGAATTATTCCATTATTTGCTAACCCAGATGAATCAAAAAAAATATTTATTTGGGAAAGTTTATCATTCCATTGGACTGTACTTCCAGTACACCATCTTCAACCAACTGTTGAACTACTCCTTCAATCCGTTTAACAGTTGCTCCACGTGTCACTTTAATTCCAAAGAGTCTGGATGTTTGTTTAACAACTTCTGACATTGGTGATGCATATTGTGTTCGTATAACAATTTTTGCAGCTTCAACTATTTCATCATCACATATGAGATTGATTTTAGCCGGGGGATCTCCTGTACGACGACGAACAATCAAATTAAAGTTTTTAGGATATAAAAATTCATCTTTAACCGTTACATCACTATTTTCTTGGGCTAATGTTATTGCATCTGTTATTGCATCGTGAATTCTTTTACCTGCTCTTTTTATTCCCCAAGCTACTCTGATACGTCTTATAACTTCACTACTATGGACAGGTCCTTCCATATCAACGATCTGGGTTAAGACCGTTGCAAGTTCCGGTGTTGATTTTTCATGTATCTGACCTGTGACAGGGATGCAAAGTTCACTGCAGACCTCATAATCCTTAACAGTATTAGGATCATCTTGTTTTGGTTCATTTTCTTGCACAGTCTCGGGAACATTTTCTGAAACTTCCTCAGGAACTGGATCTTTAACTATAACTTCTTCATCTTCAATTATTAATTCCGGGACATTTTCTGGTAATGTTTTAACAGCTGCTAACGGTTCATTATCTTCGTTATCAAAAACTGCTATTTCATCTGGTAATTCGTTTATGGTGATTGTAGGTCTATTCTCTTGGTGCAATTTCTGTTCGTAAGATGGTTCATATTCCTCTGCTACTTCGTCATTAACAATATGTTCAACAGATGTTTGTTTAACATTACTCACTATTGGTTTCAGATTCTTAGCATTTTCAACTGCTTTAAGAAGTCTTTTTTCGGATTCTGCACGGTTTCTGTACCAATCTGTGGACCAAACCCTGTAAATATGCCATCCAAGACCTTCGAGTACTTGTTGGCGGAGTCTATCCCTGTCCCTTGCAACTGGTGAGCTATTATAACTTTCTCCATCACATTCAATTCCAACTAAGTATCTCCCACTGTCTGATGGGTCCACAACAGCGAGATCTATTCTGAAACCAGCACATCCCACCTGTTTATGAACATCATAATTATGTGCACTTAAAAATTCATATAGGGAATCTTCAAAGGCCGTTTCATTATCTTCACCGTGTGTGTAGGTCGTATCGAGTCGTTTGGTTTCTGAATATTTAAGAAATGATTTCAGTGCTCTGAGTCCAAAGGCCGCATTTTCATTCAAATTAATCTCCGAGTATCTGAAGTTTGAAAATACAACACATTTCTCCCTTGCACGTGTGATCAAGACATTTAAACGTCTTTCACCACCTTCTCTGTTAAGTGGTCCGAAGTTAAGGCTTAGATGGCCATTTTCATCCTTTCCATATCCTACACTGATAAATATAACGTCACGTTCATCTCCCTGAATTGTTTCAAGGTTTTTAACAAAGAAATGTTCGTCTATATCGCTACTGAAATATTTTTCAAGTTTTGGTTGTTTCCTAAGNNCCTATACCCAAACTCTTAGTTTCCCCGTATCTTTTATAGTGCTCACCAGCAGCTTCAACAACACTCCTTGCTTCCATCCTATTGGAAGCACTTCTGCCACGATCATACACCGTATCTTCCATATACTCGAACTTTAATCCGAGGCTAATTGTTTCATGGCAAGGTGAAGGATAAATAAGCAGATTGTTATCATAGAATTCCTGATTTGAAAGTGCTATGAGTGATTCGTGCCTGCTTCGGTAATGCCATCTAAGCATTTTGGTTGGGAACCTTCCTTTACAAAGGTGAAGTATACTCTCCATATCAGATAAAGATGCTATTTCATAATCTTCATCTTCATCGGTTTCTAACATGATATCAAAGAAGGAAGTAGGTGGCAGTTGTCGAGTATCTCCCATTACAACAGCCTGGTTAGCTCTTAAAAATGCTCCAAGTGCATCTTCAGGTTTCACCTGACTTGCCTCATCAAATATAACGACATCGAATCTGAGATCCTGGGAATTTTTTGGATCAATAAACTGGGCAACAGAAAGTGGGCTCATCATAAAACAAGGTTTTATCTTTTGGATAAGTCCACCAGCATTAGATAAGAGTTTTCTAATGGGCATATGGCCCCTTTTCCTGTTGAATTCACTTAAAAGAATTCCGAGTTCAGAGTTTCTGGATGCTGTACTGTTGATCTGGGGGCGGTGGCTGGATATCCTGTTTGCAATTCTACGACGGTTTAGGGAGATAACATCTCTATCAAGGTCGATGAACCTGTCAATTTTACGTTCGTGAATTTCACCTATGAAGTTTGATAGTACTGGGTTGTTAAGGAATGCATTTCTTAGAAGGTCATCTGCAAAGTTAGCCATTAAACAAGGAATTATGTCTTCAATTTCAATTTTATCGGCTTTAATCAATTCTATTACAGGAGATGAAATATCACTTGGTTTTTCAGCTAAAATAGCTGTTAATTGAGACCATTTCTGTAATAGTGGCATTCCATTCTGGAAATCTTCTATTTTAGATTCCATTGCATGGAAATGAACATATTTGAGCTTAGCTTTGAAGACCAGTTCTTCATCGATTGTGATATATTTCTTGATATTGTTGTAAACCTTTAAAAATAATTTATAATCCTTGTTAAGCTTCTGAATAGTACCATTGATTTTGGCAGAATCTGGTCCGTTTTCAATGATATTAAAGGTTCGCTCTGTGATTTTACCGGTTTTTAAAAGTTTTTTAATGGTAAGTACCCATTCAGCAAGTTCCTTTATGGTGTCGAGATCGGTTTTTCTTCCCTTCCATTCCTTTCCAAAAACTGCTTTAGCTTCGGATTCAAGTTCATTTATCCTGTTTAAAATTATCTGACAATCTATCAATGATTCCAAGTCTTCTATAATAATTTTGTCTTCCTCTGGAACTTCCCCATTGTAAAGGTTTGAAATTTGGTCTTTAGACTTTTTATACCTTCCCCTAAATGATTTTAAGAATTTTGAAGAGTTTTCTACATATTCATCGTGTAATTGCTGGATATCTGTGTTTAAAACTCCTTTTTTAAATCTTTCCTTAAGTTTTTCATTGTTTGAGTTGTATTCAACAAGAAGATCTATGATCTTAATAATATCGGTTCTTCCCATCTCCCAAACCGGATTGTACAGTACTTCAGGGTTGGTGGTGATTGGAGAAGCAATTAAAAGTGCTATTTTAATAGAATTGTCCATTTCTCCCTTATTTAGGGGTTTTCTTATTCCTGTTAATTCAACGAGTTCATAGAGATCGACTTCTAGATCGTTGAGTGTTGATACACACTTTTTAAGGAGTTCGTTTATGTCCTCCTTGTCTGTTGGTAGGATGGTGCCTGGTTGGGTGTTAAACCATGGATTTTTAGATATGGGTTTAAGTGGAATTATGACTTCTGAAACATTTTTAAGTGTTGAAACAGCATTTTTCCAGTCTTTAGAACTGAAATTTTCTGGGTTTTCAATATGGGCTCTTGAAATATTCCTTTTAACCTTTTTAAAGTATTGTATTGATTCTTCTTTCATACCAAAGAGATGGAAGGGTGAAAATCCAGATTTTCCGAGTGGTGTATGGAGTACATGGTTGTAATTGTTCAGTTCCATCTTGAGTTTTTCAAGTTCGTCAAATTCCTCGTCCATTGAACCCATGGTTTCTGGATGGCCGTAAATACTTCTTTCAATCCCCTTCAACACATTTTTCTTGTTGGATTTGTGGCTGTGCAGTTCAAAACAGAATTCACCCAGTCCAATATTGTCAAGACGGTCTTTAACAACTTCTAATGCCGCCATTTTTTCACTGACGAAAAGAACTGATTTATCATTGGCAATTAATTCGGATATTAAATTTACAATGGTCTGGGATTTACCAGTGCCTGGAGGACCCTCAACAACCATGTTCTTACCAGATTTGGACTCCTCTATAACTGCTATTTGGGATGAATCTGCATCTACCACGTGGTAAATATCACGGGATTTGAGTTTCTTATCCACATCTTCTTCATGGAATTCTGGTTCATCAAGATCTTCCGAATGATCGAATAAAGATTGAATAATTGGATTTTCAGTGATCGATGATCCTTCCCAGCTTTCAGGGTCAAGATCCTTGTACATCACAAATTTGGTGAAGCTAAAGAAATTAAGGTAGATATCATAGATAACATTCCACTGTTTTTTAGGTTCAATTGCCTCATCAACAGATTCAAAATAGTGGTATATTCCTTCCTTCTGTTCGGGCATCTCAAAATCTGGTAGTTCTATTCCCTGTTCAAGCAGTTTTTCCTGGAGGGAAATGTTTGGAATTATATCTTCTCCTGTCCAAACCAATTTGAAGGAACCTCTAACCTTTTTACGTTCAAGTGCTACTGGGATAAGGATAAGTGGTGCTCTATGTTTATTATCGGGTTCATTATTTTCAGTCCATTCCAGAAATCCAAGTGCCAGATATAGTATGTTGTAACCTTGTTCTTCCAGTACGGATTTAGACTGCTGGTTAATATAAAAGAGACGCTTTTGAAGTTCTTCTGCTTCATGAACGGTTTGAAGGAAGAGGTTTTGATGTTTACTAGCAACCTTCTGGTTGGGTAGGGGCAACTTCCATAATAAAGAAGCTTCTTTATCGCTTATATCCAGGGTTAATTTTAATTCTTCTTCCTCTTTATAATTGCCATCTATTTCAGTTTCATTTATACCTTTAATACCCTGTGATTTGTCCTTAAATTCAACATCTGAGTTTATGGGGTTTTGTTTGGTTTCAGTTACCTGTCTAGGCATGAATTGCATTTTTTTATCTTCTAAAACCATTAACTGATATATTTCGGTTGGAATCTCGTCAACAACCCTGATCGATCTGACTTGGGGTTTGAAGTTTAGGAGCTTGTTTCTCATGGTTAAGTCTAGCAAATTTTTTCTGAGTGCCATTATCTTAACTTCTATGTTCACGTTTGCTGATCTTTCCATTTTGATTCCCCAAAAACACTATTTGATGATAATATAATCTTAAAAAAGTATCTTGCTTTTATATGGCATAAGTTTTTCTATTAATCATGAATCGTATTGACATATTAATTGGTTCCAGGTTGATAATATCAAAATTCAAAGGGGGTGATACATGATAGGGTTAAGGTTTGAATTGTTCAATAAACATGTTGAACTAGAATTAGAAGTATATAAAAAAAAATTTATAAAAAATAGGTAAAGATCTATTAAAATAAAATTGATGAATAAATTTAAATTTTTTTTAGATTATCTCAGTCTTTGAATGTTACTGTAAATTTTGTGCCATTACTTTTTTCAAGGTTTAATTTTCCGTTAATCTGGTCGGTTAAACTGTTGACAATTAACATTCCAAGGGTGTCTGTGTTACGGTAATCAAGGTCTTCTGGAAATGTTATTCCATTATCACTAACTGAAAGCTTAAAACTTTCATTATATCTTTTTAGTTCCACCTTGATCTCTCCACCCCTACCATCTGGAAAAGCATGTTTTAATGAGTTGGTTAAAAGTTCGTTCAAGATCAATGCAAGTGGAATTGAGATTTCAACGTTTAATGTTACTTCATCAATGTCTAAAACAAGTTTTATCAGATTTTTATCCAGTGTATATGTGTCGTAGAGATCATTTGAAAGGTTTACAATGTACTCGGCGAAGTTTAAATGTTCAAGATCCCCTGATCTGTAAAGTTTTTCGTGTATCATGGCCATGGATTTGGCCATGTTCTGGCTTTCTTTAAATATACTCTGGGTATCTTTATCCTTAATATACCTTGATTGGAGACTCAGAAGGCTTGAAATAACCATGAGATTGTTTTTTGTCCTGTGATATATTTCCTTCATCAGGGTGTCCTTTTCTTCAAGGGCTTTTTCAAGCTTTACCTCCATTTCTTTCCTTTTGGTTATATCATGGGCAATATGAATACTTCCTAGTACATTTCCATTATTGTCTTTAATTGGGGATGCAGTTACAATAAAATATCCACCAAGATTCTTCTCTTCAATTTCAGAAACATGTTCAAGACCGTCTTTTAAAAGTTTTTCATGGGGACAGTTTTGAGGTGGGGTGTCACACTCGTGAACCACCTGGTAACAGATCATACCAATACATGCATCTGGCGATTTTGCAAGCCTTTCAGCCAGGGCTTTATTAACCTTAACCACCTATGATCCCTATCGAGTATGGTAATTAGATCAGGAATAGCGTCAAATGTGAGTTCCCACCCTCTTTCAGAACCTAAAGCGTTTGTTTTAATTTATATCTATCATTTGGAATGTTTTTGACCTTATTTTCTTGCATAACACATCTTCCAAATTTAATAATATTATATCCATATAAATTCTATTATTTCAAGTACTTCCCATTCACCCATCTTACCCCAGTTGCCCTGGCAAGATTACGGTCAACAGAAACCAGATCATCCTTATCTAACTTTGACACATCATTTTTACCAACAATCCTTGCAAGGTTGGCTATTTCCCCTGTTGATACTTCAAGGAAATTGCTTAGTCTGTTCACACAGATATCATGATCGATCTGTTTGCTGAGTTTTGGATCCTGGGTTGTGATTCCGGTGGGACATCTACCAGTATAACATATACGATACTGTTCACAGTTAATTGCGATTAAAGCTGCTGTTCCAATATAAACACCATCAGCTCCGAGTGCGAGACATTTAGCAAAGTCGGCTGAGCTTCGCAATCCACCAGAAGCAATGAGTGTAACACGGTTTTTAAGTCCAAGATCATTCAGTGTATTAAATGCTCGGGGTATGGCTGTAAAAATTGGTATTCCAACATTTTCACGTACATATTTATCTGTGGCACCGGTACCGCCACCAAAACCATCGAGTGCTATAAAATCGACACCAGCTTCAGCCAATAATTTAATATCCTCTTCAACATTGCCACATCCAATCTTAGCACCTACAGGTACCCCTTCACCAATTTCACGAAGCCATGAAATCTTCTCCTTAAGGTCTTTTGGATTTAAAATATCTGGGTGGTGGGCTGGAGAATTGGATGCTTCACCACTTTTAAGACCCCTCATCTTGGCCACTTCATCTGTCATTTTTTCAGCTGGAAGATAACTGCCTTTACCAGGGTATGCTCCCTGTCCAAATCTTATTTCTATAGCGGCTCCACTTTTGAGTAATTTTTCATCAACACCAAAACGTGCTGTTGAGTATTGTACAATGATATTTTTACCATTATCCAGAAGTTCTTCGGACAGTACTCCTCCTTCACCAGAATTAAAACCTATCTTTAATTTCTTAGCAGTTTTTGCAATTACTAACTTAGTTACCTTTGATACAGCCCCAAAACTCAGTCCTGAAACCATTATAGGACTTTTGACCTTCATTGGTTTTTGAGCTCCAGAACCAATAACCAGTTCAGTGTCAACATGATCCTCCCTATTCAATGGTATCCTTCTTAGTTGTGCCGGAACAAAGTAAAGGTCTTCAAGTGAAAATGGTAAGGTCTTGAGCGATCCCATAGAACCCAAAACACTCTCGCCCATTCGACTAGAATCCTTTATTTGAACCATCTTTTTATAGTTGGAATGGTCTTCATCAGACCTTTTTTTACGTATGTTGCTGCGGCTTTCACCTACAGTATCCTTGTCACAGTAGTAATTGCCTTCCAACTCATATTCATAGTAAATTGGACAGGTGTCACAAATACAAACTTGTGGGGAAATATCACAGTTACTAGGTCCTTTACTGCAGTATAAAACTTCTCCTCCACATTTGTACGGATAACTTGGACACACCTTACAATGGCATTTATTACGATTTTCAGATGTGTTTTTAATCTTCATTAATTTCTTTTCTGGGTCCTGTACCATTTTTATTCTCCAAATATAATTTAATCCCAAATCAAAATATCTGTTAATTAAACAAAACGCATTGGATCGGTATTTATATCTACAATAACTGGTTTATTTGTTGAAAGTGCATTATCCACTGCATCTGGAAGTTCATCAGGAGTTTTGACTGTTATTCCAACTCCTCCACATTGCTTTGCATATTCTGCATAGTTCAGATCCTGGAGTTCTGTCTGCCAATTATCGTATCCTTCCATCTTTTGTTCCTGCATTATCATACCCAACTGTTTATTGTTAAAAATGAATACAGTGATTGGGAGTTTGTTCTTAACAGCGGTTAAAAAGTCTGCCATTAACATTGAGAAACCCCCATCTCCAGTTATACAAACAACCTGTCTATTTGGATATACAATTTGGGCCGCGAGGGCTGCTGGCAATCCAAAACCCATGGTTGCAAGGTAGCCGGACATAACCATCTTCTGGGTTTTTTTCATCGAGAAGTTCCTACCAAACCACCAGCAGTGTTCACCAACATCCAGTGTTATAACGGCCTTATCAGATATCTTATCATTTAAAACTTTAAGAATGTAAGGGGGTCTAAGTGGTGTTTTAGTGGAATCAGCTTCTTCTTTAAGAAGATCTTTCCAGTCTTGATTCAGTTTTTCTATTTCTTCCAAATATTCAGGCCTATCTTTCTCTTCTACAAGGCCATAGATTATTGGAAGGATTTCAGAACAGTTTCCAATCAATCCAACTTCTACAGGATACTTTCTGGCTATCATCATAGGGTCGATATCGATCTGAACGGTTTTCTTCTCGGGTATCTGTGTCATGTCTGAGAATGATGATCCAATAACAATAATCAGATCGGCATCATCCACAAGTATGGTTGAGGATGTTGAACCAATACCACCATGACTTCCAACATAAAGTGGGTCATCTTCATCTATTACTCCCTTGGCACGGAAAGTAGTTGTTATTGGAGCATTTATCCTTCTTGCAAAGTTTAATAAAACTTCTCCATTACCCATAACTCCAAAACCAGCTATTATAACGGGCCTTTCAGCTTGATCTATTATATCTGCAGCTTTTTTCATCAGGGAATCTGCGGGTCTGGTTGCTTTATTTGGAAAATTTCCTTCGAAGGGCACAATATGATCGGCGTAGGGAAGTTTTTGAACATCGTTAGGAATTCCAATATGTGAAACACCACGATCAATAATGGAATGTTTAATTGCAAGTGTTGATAAGCTTGTTGTCTGATCCTTTGACATTAATATCTTGTTGAATACAGTCAATGGTTCAAAAAATGAGTATTGATCGATTTCCTGAAATGATCCTGGCCCTATTAACTGCCTTTTAACCATACCAGTCATTGCAACTACTGGGGAGTTATCGAGCTTTGCATCGTACAGTCCTGTGGCCAAGTTAGTTGCTCCGGGACCTGCAACTGTTAAACATGCTGCAACATGTCCTGTAAGTTTACCATATGCCGATGCCATTAATGCAGCTGTCTGTTCGTGTCTAACCTGTATAAATGTGATTTTATCGTTCTTTTTAATCGCATCAACAACCCCTAGAATTGAGGTTCCTGGGATTCCAAATACATGTCTAAGGCCAAGCTCAGCCATCTGTTCGATCATGATATCTGCAACTGTTGAACTTGTTTTTTCATAATCTTTACTCTCTTCTGTGAGTAAAACATAACTACTCTTGGGTGAGTTGCATACTGGACATCTCCAATCATCAGGAAGTTCGTCAAATTTTTTATCCTCTTTATCTTCGTTGTAAATATAATTACAGACAGTACATCGATATTTGGCCATTTAAACACCTTTCCCGTTTTGTTTATAGTTATTTATACCTTAATTATGATTTTTGATGTTAATAAATCATGGGGTTCATTGTGCAGTAGTTATTAATGTTTTCATCCTTTGAAATTGCTTTAATATCTGGGTTTTTTCACTGTTGGGTAATTATTATATCTTTAAAGTCCAATTATTAGCATGGGAAAGTANNTTTAAAACCCTGAAAAATAGTCATGGAAAAATAATTCATGTAGTAGGAGCTCCTGGAACGGGTAAATCCACCAATATATATGCTGCTATAGAAAAACAGGGGCTAAATGTTTATGATGTTAAATCACAAATAAAAAATGTGAATATAAACTCTAAAGAAGTTTTTAATAGTGTTTATAATGGATTTAAAGAAGATTTTAATGTTAAATCCAAGGAAGGTGTATATAATTCTCTGGCAGGGTTTGATGCAGTATTATTTGCAGACAAGTTTCATGATTCCCATCTGGTGGATGATGATACAGTAGGTTTTAGTGTGTGGGCGGGTCATGCAGGTGTAAGGTCAACTAAATTTTATCTGTTATGTGTGGCAGAATATCTTAAAGAGATAAGTGAATATAAACGTATTAACATTATTTTACAGACTGCCTGGAGATTCCATTTTAGGGGGAAGAAATACGATCTCTTCTCTGACATGGGAATCCTTTCCAAGTTAATCTTAGCTTTAATGAGAACAATTTTTGATGTGGTTGTAATATCCTACACACCAGAGGAAACAATTAAAATAGTAAAAAATCATGTTAATGCAGATGATAAACTCATAGAGCATTACATACATGAGTATGGATCCAAACCTAGATTTATATGTCAAGCATTTGAAAAGGAAGATTAGATATTAAATATGGTACGAAATCTGATTTTTGAGTGAAATACAGATTAATTATTGTAACTTTTTAACATTTGAATTAAATACTATAATAAATATTTCTGCCAATAATTTGGCAGAGCCATCGATCAAAAAAATTTATTCCAAAGAAAATGATAAAAACTCTTATTAAATCCACTAGGATAACATGGGCGGCTAAAAACGTTAACATGTACCTTTTGGTTCTTACCTATGCATATTTTGCAAATATAATTATAAATAATCCATATGCAATACTCGAAGGTCTCATTTTAGTATCTGCACTATGGGGAGCTCTTTACAGCCTAAATGATCTAACAGACCTTGAGCATGATAGAAGGGATAAGGATAAACAGGAAAGACCATTTATACAGAATCATGTCGATAAAAAATGGATAATTTTATTCTGTACCCTTTTAATCACTGCAGTGTTTATAATTTCCATTGAAACCCTAATACCCGCATTTACTGTTTTGCTCGTACTCATGCTTTTAAATCAGATACTTTACACAGTTCCCCCAATTAGACTTAAAGACACTGTACTTGCACCATTTTCCAGTACAGCAACCAATTCGGTGCTGAGAATGGCGTCATGTGCTGTTCTTCTTGGTAACATATTCATTGTTCCTGTGAGTGTTTATCTATTTATATACACCGCAAGCATGGGAACATATATCATGTACAAATCGAAACAAACTGCAGCAAGTGTTCTCACATTAATATCGGGTATTATACTGCTTTATGCATTTGTAAATGGAGATATGAATTTAATACAATTTGCAGTGGCTGTTTTACCTGCATTTTTAGCAACAATACCATTATATCTTTCACTTTTTACACAGAAAGATAAAATGTTCGATATTGCAGATGTTCTTTACCATGAGATTGCAATGGTTTTCTTTTTGATCTGTATTCTCTACATACTGTTCACATGAATACTGTGAGAGCGTTATTAATAGATTTAGACTTTTTTAAACAGATTTAACTAACAGATTATGATCTTAAAACTTAAACTTTATAAATTTTCTGGTTTTGTTTCAAAATTTTGATAGGTAAAGTGTGAAAAAGTGGAGTTGTACTTGGAACAATTAAAAAAAGAAATAAAAAAAAGTTAATTAAAATAATTTTCCTAATTTGAGCAGTGCCTTTGGAGATACTTTAATTAGTAATTTTATAAGTTCTTTGGTACTTATATTCTCAAATTCGGTATCTTGGAAAGCTGCTGCTATTGAGTCTAGATCTGAATCCGATAGACTTAGGAGATAGTCCTTGGTTTTCAGATATTTATCAAATGAGTCACCAATTTCTTTCTTACATATTTCCTGGTATTCCTTCAACCTTTTTTCGGTGTAATTATCTTCTTTAACAGCTGCTGCGGCAACTTCACCGGCGTACATACCAGCTTCTAGTGCGGTTATGATTCCTCCACCAGTTAATGGATTAACATGTCCGGCTGCATCTCCAACTATCATTAAATTATCTTTTACCAGATTTTTTATCATTCCACCAACTGGGTCTCCACCAACGTTAAGTTCAACTGGCTGAGCATTTTGTGTTGCTGGGCAATTTTTAACAAACTCAACTATGTGTTCATAGGCACTCTTATCAGTGACTGTTGATACAATTCCAAGGCCAACATTGGCTATGTCATCGCCCTTTGGGAATATCCATGCGTATCCGCCGGGTGCAACACTTCCGAAGTAGAATTCTATAACATCGGGATCTTCCATTTCTAGGCCGACCATCTCAAACTGGATTCCAGATTCCATATTTTTCGGTTTAACAGTAGTTTTAAGACCGCCCCATCTTCCAACACGGGATTCTGGGCCATCTGCACCTACTACTATTTTGGCCTTTATTTCGAAGTCTTCTCCCATACTTTCACAGCTGACAATGTAGCCGTCATGATCTTTTCTCATACCTCTTGCAAGGGTTTTGATCATGATAGTGGCGCCAGCTCTTGCAGCGTCCATTGCCATAAACTTGTCAAAGACTTTTCTTTCTAGTATGTAACCTGCTTCAGGGAGCTTTACCTGGTCTTCTTTCATCCACACATCTGTTCCATTTGGTGATATGAGACGTACTCCGCTGAGTTCTTTGGTAACCCATCTGCTGTTAGGTTCGATTCCTAACTTTTTAAGACCCTCTTTTGAAACTCCTTCTGCACATCTTTTAGGTGAACCTATCTCGGATTTTTTATCCATCAATATAACTTCTGCACCATTTAGAGCTGCGTGTTTTGCAGTAGATGACCCAGCAGGACCTGCCCCTATTACAAGTACATCTGTCTCGATTAACTTCATAACTACATCTCCCTCTTTAATCCTCTTTGGATAAAGCTTTAACAGGGCATACTTGTATGCATATCCCGCAGTCTTTACATCCTTCTGCGTTAAAATCTATACTTGTCTCACGGACTTCAATTAAACAGTGAGGACAAACACCTGCACATTCCCCACAATACATACAATATTCCTTAACTATCATTTTTACCAACCTACAAAAATTTTTATTAGATTAAGTTCTTTAAACTTTCTTACTATTTATAGATCCATTCCAGATAAAATAGTACCTTAAGAACTTCTTAATTAAAACGATGAATTAATTTACAATCTCAATATTTACTTCTTATTTTAGTTGACAATTCTTTATAGATAACTGTTTTGGGTAGATAACATATTTTTCAAAAAATATTTTTTATCAACAATTAAAAAAATAATTTTTACCATGTAATTATAGTTAAGTACGAAAAGTNNACCATATAAAAAGTGGTTTTAAGTTAGTATAGAGATAATATCACCGGATTTATCGTTTCAATAAGTTTAATAAATTACGTTCTTAACTATAATTAATGTTTATAGGGTCTTAGATTTTTTTCTTTTTTTGAAGGTTTGTCCTTCTGTGTTTTGGGTGTTTGGAGGGGTGTTTGTTTTGTTATTTTAAAAATACATTTTAATTTTTGTTTTATAATTGTAATGGGCCTTCTAAACCGTTAAATTTAAATATCAATGCTTACATATATTTATTTGAGGATAA
>PLXT01000113.1 GCA_003151535.1 Methanobacterium sp. | reverse complement strand
ATAAGATTTTTGTGGTTAATGAAGAGATGAGGAATTATTTTTCAAATAAGTTTCAAAAGCCTGCTTTTCTTTTGCCCCATTGCTTGGACTTTGATGATTATACTTTTTTAAATACCATAGTAAATAAAAAAATAGAGATTGTCGGTAATAATGTAATATATTTTATTTATGGCGGTGCGTTATACCGGGAGATGGAAGAGGAAATAAGTAATTATATGGAATTTCTTAAAAAATTAGAATCGAACACAGCTACATCCTTCTATACTAATAATGCAGCATACGAGGAACAATTGAAAGATTTCTCTTCTAATCATATAAAAATACTTAAGCCGGTTTCTCAAGAGGAGTATTTTCAACAGATAAGTAAATCAGACTATATATTACTTTTCAGGCCTCATTGGACACCCAACGCTTTTTCTACAAAATTCTATGAGCTATTATACTTCAGAAAACCAATTCTTTATTTTGGGCCAAAAGGAGATGTTGCTGATTTTATCATAAATAACCGATTAGGTTTTCATATAACTGCTGAATGGTTATCCGGTTTTGAGACAGGATCAAATTTGCAGAAGGATATAATACCTGATCTTATTAATACGAAGTTTGATCTAAATAAATATTCATTTGATCATTGGGCTCATGAATTATTAAAAGAACTTCAAAACACCATAAGCAGCAAAAATTGACAATAAAGTTATTTATTATCCCTGTTTATCCTTATGGTAATGATCATTACTATCATGAGATGATTGCTTTAGCCGAAGGTTTTACAGAGTTAGGTTACAAGGTAATTGGAAACTGTAATTACTGGTACATTCCCAGTTTGAATAAATATCTTATAGAAGAAGATTTGAATGGAGATTTTGACATCGGTATATATGATTATCGCTATGCCACATCCTTTGCTCATTTATTTTTTAGAAAAGGGTATCCTAATTTTGATAGATCAAAAAAACATGTTCTTATAGACCGAAATGATTGGCATAGTCCGATTTGGATAAATGACAAACGTTATTTAGATGTTTTTGATGTGATTGCTGCCGGAAACCTGTATAAAGATTATGTTTATCCCCAAAAAATAAAACCCTGGGCTATTGGATTAACCAATAGAATTATTCATTCGATCGATCAATTTTATACGGAAGAAAAAGAAAGAGATGCTATAATTGGATATAATTTCAGGGTGGGGCATAATATGCGAAGCGGTTTATTAAAAGCTTTGCAGGAAAAGAAATTAAAATATCCGGTTGTTCCAAAGTTTACTGACAAGTCAGCCATTAGTGTTAATAGTGATGATTATGAATTTTATAAAAAATCGACAGAACGACATAGTTTGCCTTATTATAAAGTATTAACAGAGAGTTTAGGCTTTCTTACGTTTGGGGGTTACTATGAAATGAAACCATATTATTATGAACCTTATACTCTTATGCAAAAAGCAGCCAGGAAGCTATATTATTTGAGATACAAGCAGATTAAAAAGAGAGGAGAAGACTTTTCCAAAATGGTATTTATTTTCCAACAGGATAGTTTTAGGTTCTGGGAAACGCTTTATTCCGGTGCAGTCTCTATTAATATTGATCTTGATTTTTGGAATTTCATGCTGCCTGAAAATCCAATATCAGGAAAGCAGTATTTAGGTATTTCATCTGTAATAGGTAAAAATTTTGATAAATCCTTAAATAGGATGAGCGAGGAAGAATTAAAAAAGATTGGTCAAAAAGGAAGGCAGTGGGTTTTTGAAAATTATTCTCCAAAGGCGCAAGCGCAAAGAGTATTGGATTATTTAAAAGGAAAAATGAAATGAAAAAAATCATCCAAGTCTTCTTGTCAGGAATATTTAAATTTTCTAAAGGAAAAAAAGGGCTTTATGGTTTATACTACCATGTATTGATTAAAACACTTGATATATTAGAATTTGGCAATGGTGGTCAGCCGGAAAGCAGTGGGGAAATCCATGTGCTTAAAAAAATTAAAACATATACTACCAACCCTACTATTTTTGATTGTGGCGCCAACAAAGGGCAATATTCGAATCTATGTTTGAAAGAAATAGGACAAGGGGCGGTCATCCATTGCTTTGAACCTTCAAGTAAGACGTTTGTAAAGCTCAAAGAAAATTTAGGGAATAAAAAAAATATTATACTTAATAATGCGGCAGTAGGAGAGAAGAGAACAAAAATGAAACTTTTTTCTGACGGTGATACTTCCATCCATTCCGCTTTAATACAACATGATTTGACACATCACCAGCTAAATATGCAAGAGCAGGAGGAGGTGGATGTAATTACTATTGATGAATATTGTTTGGAAAAAAAAATAACAAAGATCAATTTACTTAAACTTGATATTGAAGGATATGAATATTTTGCCTTATTGGGGGCTAAACGCATATTAAATGATGAAACTATTGATATGATTCAGTTTGAGATGGGCAAAACAAATATTGATTCGAGAACTTATTTTAAAGATTTCTATAAATTACTTATAAACGGGTATAAATTTTATAGAATTCTAACTTGGGGTATTAAAGCATTGCCTGAAGAATATACAGAGCTTAACGAATTGTTTTATTGTTGTAATTATTTGGCTGTAAGCAGAAGTCGGAAAGAACTAATTTTTCAAATTGACCAATAATCCGGAATGAAATCTTCTGAGGCTTGAAATCTATTTTTTAAATTATTGAATTGGTATAAATAATTGAAGTGAATAAATATTTAATAGTAAAAGGATGTGCTGGATTAGGCAATAGGATGATAACTATCCACGCTGCTATAGAATTTTGTAAAAAAGATAAACGCACATTAATTGTTGACTGGACAGATGGGCAATTTGATTTATCAGGCAGCAATGCATTTGATAAATGTTTTGAACTTCAAAATACCATAACTGCAAATTGTAATGATATAGTAAATTGGAATAAAATATCACACAGTTCGGAATTATTTAAAGAAAATAAAAGCAAGGGAGTGTATGATTTATATATAGAAAAACATAATAATTTAGTCCATAATATA
>PLXT01000058.1:6927-15224 GCA_003151535.1 Methanobacterium sp. | reverse complement strand
TAAAAATGATAGGTACTTGACTATAGATTGAATATCCTCTAGATAAAATAGAATATTTCCAACTTTTATTGTGATAAAATTAATATATGTAATGTTATTTAATGTATATCATTTATTAATTAATAATACAAAATATTATTATTTTATAGTTGGTGGGGAGTGTTTTATATTATGTGTTGTGGGGGCAGTTCATTAAATGATAGAAGAACTAGGTTGGCAGATAAATGCTAAAAAAATAGACCAAACTAATGCACAATTGCAAAATGCAATGGATTTAGCAAAGCTTGCAAATTGGGAATTTGATGTATCAAAGAATCTTTTCATCTTTAATGATAGATTGTACTCAATGTACGGCACAACAGCAGAAATTGAGGGTGGATACAAAATATTTTTAGATGATCATCTGAAAAAATTCACTCATCCTGATGATGTTAAATATGTTCAAGAAGAGTTAAAAAAGGCGATAGAATTTTCTAAACCCGATTTAAGCACGGGATTAGAATCAAGGATTATCAGGGGGTGATGGGAAGATCCGTTATATGGCTGTACGAATTAAAATTATCCGTTCAAACAAAGATCAAATCACCGGTGTTTATGGGACTGTTCAAGATATCACAGAAAGAAAACTCATGGAAATTAAGATGGAACAACTGATTGAGAAATTAGAGGTTTCTAATCGAGAACTTGAACAATTCGCATATTTATCATCACATGACTTGAAAGAACCTCTTCGTATGATTACGTCTTTTCTCGAGCTTTTACAGAGGAAATACTTAGATATTATGGACGATGATGCCAATGAATTTATAAATTATGCTATACAAGGAGCTAAACGTTTAGATATGATGATAGATGACCTTCTTGAATACTCACGAATAGGAAAGATCAGGGGAGAATTAAAGGATACAAAGGTTGAAAATATTGTTAAATTAGTATTATTAAATTTAAAACCTTTAATTGATGATAATAATGCATCCATAACTTGTGATCCACTGCCCACTATTTATGTTAATGAACAAGATATGGTACGTCTATTTCAGAACCTAATAAGTAATTCTATCAAATATAGGGGCCAAAAAAATCCAAATATACACATATCTGCTACAGTTGTTCATGATGAATATCTATTTGCTTTGAAAGACAATGGGATAGGAATAGAACAGAATAATCTTAAAAAAATATTTACTATTTTTCAACGCCTACACACCCAAAATGAATATGAAGGCACAGGTATAGGATTGGCTATTTCACAAAAAATAGTACTTCAATACGGGGGAAAAATCTGGGCCGAATCTGAATAGGGTGAAGGAACCACCTTCTATTTCACAATACCAAAAGTAATCCAACCTATAATTCCATAAGATGATCAAGTTAAAACTATTCTGGTAAATAACTGGATTGTATAATACTATATGATAGAATTCCATATCTTTATCAGTGTAATCCAAATATGAGGTAAAAGAGCATGAATGTAACTGAAATAGTAAAAGATTCATTGAAATATCCAGTTTCAGATTGGAAGAAAATTATAACATTAGGAATTCTCATAGTGATCGGAGGATTATCATCCCTATTAAATTTACTAGATATAACAAATAATGCAATATTACTGATTTTTGTTATTATTGGATTATTTTCTGGATTTTTAGTAAATGGATATCTTTTTAAAATCGTAAAAACATCTCTTGATGGTGAAAATAGACTACCAAAATTTAATGCCTGGAAAAGTCTCTTACTAGACGGTTTTAAAGTATTTGTAACCTTTATTGTATACTTAATATTACCACCACTCATTATATTCTTCCTAATACTCATATCATTTGGAGGTTTATCAGACTTTGTACTGGGTATTTCCTCTCTAATCGGAAGTTTAGGCATGAATTCATTAAATTTTTTAGTCACAGGAATATTACCCGGAATAGAGAATTTATTTATAGTTACATTTAACGTGGGAAATCAGCTGGTAATAGTCTTATTATTTGAATTTCTTATAGTTCTGCCATTATTCCTAATTGCAATAGCAAATATGGCCTATGAAAGAGAATTTGAAGCTGCATTTAGACTTAGGGAGATAGTTGAAATAATTGGGGATATAGGTTGGGCTAACCTTATAAAATGGTATATAACTACAGGGGTCATTTTCCTATTAATATTCGGTATAGGGACCTTAATTAGTTACTTATTCAGTGTATCAATTGGCAGTTATTTATTTTATATAATATCTCTCTTACTGGCATTGGTTTTACTTCCATATGCTCAGATGTACTATGTTAAGGCTGTTGCTTTAATTTACAAGCCAGAATGAGAATACTTCCATTTTTTTACGTTTTATTTTATTTTTTGAACAAATACTTCTATTTTTTAATGTCTTCCAAATATGAATTATCGAGCATTAATTCCAATTGAATAATACTAATGTTATCATCAGTTTGTTCTTTTTAACTGATTTAAAGCTCTTATAAAGGAAAATTATATTCATATCCAACAACATAATATTATGAACTGTTAAAGGAGGAAAAAGATAATGGTAAAAACCAATAGAGAAAAGGCTATTGCTTTTTTAAAAAGTTCCGAAATTGGAGATAAGGAATTCGTTAAAAAATGGATTTCTGAAAATTACACTCCACATTATCCTTCTATTAAAACGGGTCGAGAAGCTTTACTGGAATTCTACGACCAATTGAAAGATATGGATATCAAATTAGAAATTAAACGAATTATTGAAGATGGGAATTATGTGGCTCTGCACAGTGGATACACAGGTCCAATGGTTGTAATTGATATTTTCCGATTTGACGATGGGAAAATAGTTGATCACGGGCAAACACCCAAAACAGTGTGGAAGAAACTGTTAGCGGTCACACCATGTTAGATGGTTCAACACAGATAAAAGACTTGGATAAAACAGCAGAAAATAAGACCCTACTTAAAGAACTGGTAGAAGATGTTTTTATTGTTAGGGATTATAATAAAATGTCCAGTTTCTTTGATGATGATAATTATATCCAACATAATCCTCGATTTGTGGATGGGCTTTCAGGACTCGTTAAGGGACTGGAAGAAATGGCTAAAAAAGGCATGGAAATGAAATTCATCAAAAATTATATGATATTGGGGAAGGAAATTTCGTATCATCTGTTAATGAAGGATTTTATAACGGGGAACACGTTTCTTTTTTTGATATATTCAGGATAGAAAATAGTAAATTTGTTGAACATTGGGATGTAATAGAACCTATTGTACCATCTGAAAAATGGAAAAATCAAAATGGAAAATTTTAGATGATTTCAAGCGACATAGTTACATGTTATAGGATAGGTTATTTAGATCGGTAAATTTAGTTTAAGAGTCTTAATAAAACTTAATCTCGTGAAACCATGAATATAAAAAACAATATTTTAAAAGTACTTTCAGGTGAAGAAAGCGATATAACTCCTGTACTCAGTGTTACCCAAATAGCAATAGTAGAAGCTATGGAAAAAACAGGAGTATATTGGCCTGAAGCACATGTTAATGCGGATATGATGGCGATACTAGGTAGTTCACTTTACGAACTTGCAGATTTGGAATGTGCAAGAATACCATTCTGTTTAACAGTTGAAGCAGAAGCAATGGGATGTACTGTTGATCTTGGAAATATTGAAAGGACTCCTCAAATAACTGAAACACCATTTAGAACAGGTAGCGATATAGAAGTACCAACAGATTTCCTGAGTAAAGGGCGTATCCCAGTTGTTCTTGAAGCTATAAGCAAATTAAAGGATCAATATGGTGATACAATTCCAATTATTGTTGGAATTACAGGCCCATTTACACTCACGGGACATTTACTTGGTGTTGAAAACATGTTGAGAGACATGAAGATGAGGCCAGGAGATATTGAAAATGCAGTAGACAACTCTCTTGATGCATGTATGGATTATGCAGAAGTTATCTCACAAGTTGAACCCGATATCATATGTGTTGCAGAGCCAACAGCTGCACCAGAACTCATAGATCCTCTTCAATTTAAAACCATTGTAAAACCAAGGCTTGAAGATCTTGCAAATGTAATAAAAACAAAAAAAATTCTTCATATATGCGGATCAAGCCAGCCAATAATACACGACATGGCAAGTATAGGTTACGATGCAATCAGTGTTGAGGAGAATGTGGATATTGTAAAGGCAAAACACGACCTTGAAAAGGGTGGTAAGGTTTTAAGAGTAGGTGGGAAGGTCATGAACATGGGCGGTGAAACATCGTCAAAAATAGTTGGAAACATATCCTCATCCCAAACACTCTTTAGAGGCTCTACAGATGAGGTTAAAGAAGAGGTTAAAAAGGCCCTGAATGCTGGGGTGGATATATTAGCACCTAGCTGTGGATTAGCCCCTAGATCTCCCATTGCAAATATTAAGGCCATGGTTGAAGCAAGAAATGAATTTTATGATAAATAAAATTCAACAATCTATCCCTCTTTTTTTGAAAAAGCAACAATTATCGTTGCAAGATGGGGATCATCGGGATAATTGTACTTATTTTTGATATATGCATCGCCTAATGTTGAAGGACTGCAGGATACAACATCTGAAATTGTTACCAGATTATCTAATTCTGGAAATGGGATTGCAGGTAAAATAAATAACTCCTTTTCACCGGCTCTTCTGGCAATGTTATCGGGTTTAAAGATTATGAAGTTATTACTTAGGAAAACAACGTTATCGTTGTTGGCATATTTTTTATTATCTTCAGGAGATATCAGCTCCTGACCAAGAATTCGCCCCCTATCTGTTACAAGGAGTACTGTTGATTCAGATGGAATTCTAAATTCCTCAGTTTTAAGTAGGACTAAACAAAAATCTTTGTTTAAACATTCACTCAAACCCTTGTTAACAACTGGTATGATATCGTTGTTTCGACTGGATTCAATTTTCATTAGAGCTTTTTTATCCTTGTCTGAAAGTTCTTGAACATCAACGGCTCCATTTAATTTTTTTATTATATCTATAGCCTCTTCAACCACCATTTTAAAAAGTCCTCCGACATAAAACATTATATTTAGACAAATATCTAATGAAACTAATTTAATATTTCTATAAAGATTTAATTTTACAATATTTTAATATTATTAATAATTTATCTTGATTATTTTATGCATATTTAACAATCCAACACCATAATAAAAAAGATTTCAATGATCTGTTAACTTTCTGTTCCAAATAATTAATAAATCATTTTTATTTGAGATTTAAATCGATAAAAATCAGGATTATTTATTTTAAATTCAAATAAAATTCAAAAGATTTATAGAATTACACGTACAATAATAGATACAAGGTGATTCTATAATGAAAGAATTTACTTATAAGGTGATTCTATAATGAAAAGATTTACTAAAATGGCATATAAAGACCCTGATGAAATGGTTTTCGGACGAGCCAAATACCCAACTAGCCAGCGTTGGAATACACAAATAGGTGCTGGTTATGTTGTTCCGGAAATAAAAGTGGCTCCCGTAGAAGGTTCTGAAGAATCAAAAGAACAGATGGTTTCAGAATGTAGAAATATTACTCAAAGTGCTTGTGAACGGGCAGTATCCATAGGATTACCCGCCTTTATGTTGGAACAAGAACATATTTTCCAGCAAACAAACAATCCTGGATGGACAGCAGATTGTACACAAGCCCAGGCTGAAATCTTGGAGAGATATCATGATGAATACGATATCCGAGTTTCACTAATGGCAACACCGGCAGATATAAGAATTGAGGAAAGACATCCAGGACTCAGAGGTTCTGACTACGACAACAAGGTCATGGAATCAATAGAAGCTAGTGCAGCAAACGGCGCATCCTGTGTATCAATAGAGACTATGGGTGGAAAATCTGTATCTGATTATGGTATAGCACGTGGTGATCCTAAAGCCATATTATTTGGTATAGGAGTTCTTGGTAGCATCGATATGGAGTACATGTGGAAGAGGATAGTTGATGTATGTAAAAAATACGACTGTAGACCAGCAGGGGATACTGACTGTGCTCAGGCCAATACAGCCATGTTCATGGCTGGAGGATTACTTGATAAGGACTGTTCACACACATTAGCTGCACTTACTAGGGCCATAGCAGGGGCAAGAAGTTTGGTGGCTGTTGAATGTGGTGCTATTGGGCCACTGAAAGACTGTGGATATGAAAATCCCATAATAAAGTCAATAAGTGGTGTTCCTATATGTATGGAAGGTAAAAATGCAGTTTGCGCACACTCAGACCTTATGGGTAACCTAACAGCATCGGTATGTGATGTTTGGAGTAATGAATCGGTTTATCACAGACAAGAAATGGGTGGTACAACTCCAGAAGTATGGTTGCAGGCAACAGGTTATGAAGCAGCACTTATGAACACAGCTCACCAAACAGGGCAGGAAAAAACCTTAAGAGATCTTTACACACTAACAGACAAATATAGAGATCCTCAAGCATTGGTACTAGCCTATGATAATGCACACCGAATAGGCGAAGCAATAGTAAAATAT
Source organism: Methanobacterium sp. (assembly GCA_003151535.1). Lineage (GTDB taxonomy): Archaea > Methanobacteriota > Methanobacteria > Methanobacteriales > Methanobacteriaceae > Methanobacterium_B. The sequence continues at coordinate 8,710 of PLXT01000058.1, read as the reverse complement.
GGTAAAAATCCATACCTCAGATCTAGGGCAGCTGCTCTTGAAGCTGGAGCCATAATTAATGAGGCTGTTGATGCTAAAAAAATGTATCTCACAAGATTTGAAAGGGACTCCCTTGACAGTGCTCTTAAAATATTCGAGGAACTGCCAACAGATTCTGAACAATTTATTGATGAATGCCTAAGAAAGTACTCAAGGAAAATAGCTGAATTTGACCCAAAAAGCTATGAACTCTAGGGGGTTGAAGGAAAATGAAATATGAAGAGTTAGAAGATAGGATGGACCAAAATTTGGTACATGTGAGATACAATGTGGAAATTGAAGGACCAGCAATAAAACCAGAGGAGGATGATGACGTGATCAGCATCCTCCCTACTAAAGAACCTTTTAAGTCCATAGCACTAGCTGTTCTCTACGAGGATAGGGATGCATCGCTCAACAATGTTCAAAAAGCATTAAATGATGGTATATCTCCTATAGAAATAATCAATGACGGCCTTATGAAAGGTATGGATGCAGTAAATGTCCTCTATACCAAAGGCTTTTACTTCCTTCCAGATCTCATGCTTGCAGGAGATGGGATGATGGAGGGTGTAAAGGAGTGCGAGAAGGTTTTAGGACATAAAAGTGAAACAAAAGGAACTGCTGTTTCATTTGTGGCTGAAGGTGACCCGCATGATATAGGTAAAAACCTTGTTGTCATGTTCTTAAGAGCCGGCGGATACGAAGCAATAGATATGGGAAGGGATGTGCCAACAACAGAAGTTGTTAAGGCAGTTAAAGAGTATAAACCAATATTATTAACTGGAACAGCTCTTATGACAACCACCATGACAGTATTCCCTAAAGTAGTGGCAGCATTACAGAAGGAAGGTCTTGAAGTACCGGCCATTGGATGCGGTGGAGGAGCTGTAAGAAAAGATTTTGTTGAATCTTTCCCTATGAGTGTATATGGTGTAGAAGCTTATCATGCTCCTAGACTCGCAGATGCCATAGTAAAAGATCATAAAACATGGAAGGATATTAGAAAAGAATATACAAACATAGTAGGGGAATTTGTTTCGGAGTACTCATAAATACCACACTCAAATTCTACAATTTTTTTTTATTAATTTTTTTTAGTTAAAATTTATAAGATGGCTAAACTGTTAATCAGGTCTAGGAATTTTTTAATATCAAAATATGTTCAATTAATTCATAATAATTTCTTCAATTAGAATAAGGGGCCAAATCCATGAAAAATAGATATGGGATAGCTTTGGACATAGGAACCAGCGGTATTAGGGCACAAGCAATTGATCTTCATACTTCAAAGATAATTTCAACTGCCATCACACTTAGACATCCTCTTCCAGGCGCTAATGTGGTGGATCATCTTCATTTTGCAATAGAAGTGGGTAAAGACACAGCCCATAAACTTCTCATTGAAACCATTAACAATGTAATAATAAATTTAGGTATAAATCTTGAAAATGTTGTGAGAGTTGCTGTTTGCGGTAATCCTATACAACTCTCAATATTTCAGAACATAGAGATCAGGGATCTGGCCTACTGGGGGGAGAACATTCTCAAAAGATTAGATATTAAACCCCCTTCAAGAGATGCAACAAAAGTATCTGCAGGTGAAATAGGACTTATAATTAATAATGAAGCTGAAGTATATATTCCTCCGGCTATTAAACATGAAATTGGTGCTGATGCACTTGCTATGCTTTTTAAGTCGGATATTTTAGAAAAAAAAGGCATTTATCTGGTGATTGATTTTGGTACCAATGCTGAAATAGCC
>PLXT01000058.1:0-6909 GCA_003151535.1 Methanobacterium sp. | reverse complement strand
TAAAGGGTTAATGGATGGAAAATCCAATGGTATAACTGGAACTGGAGTTATTGCAGCCTTCAGTTTGGGAATGGATATGGGCATTATTTCTGCACCCAAAATAAAAAGTCCAGATCATATGATAAATATGCAGGATGGAATATACCTATCAGAGAAGGATATAACAATGATAGGCAAGGCTTTAGGCGCATTTAGGGCTGCTTATTTGACTCTTGCAGAAGAGGCGGAAATTCTCTTAACAGATGTTGATTCAACATATATGGCAGGTGCGTCGGGTTTCTATGTGGATCCACACAAATCACTCGACGTGGGACAGATACCACCATCTTCTAAAGATATCTATCAACTAGGAAACACCTCACTTGCAATGGCAAGCGATATTGTTATGAACCCGGATCTACTCGGAAAATTACAGGAGATAGCAAAAAGTATGCGTAGCAAGCATATAATGCTTGCAACGTCTCCAATTTTTGAAAAGATATATTCTTTAGAACTAGCTATGTCAGAACAGGGTATGCCATTTTGGATGTATAATGACTGGTTAAATAAATACGGCTACCAAAAAGTTCCTCCCAAGGTAACAGATCCCCAGATACATAGAATTTTTGAGAGGGATATTAAAGAACTGGGAAATGAAGGTCTTAAACTTGTTAAAATTCAATCTACACTTGAGGCAATTTTTGAAGGTTGCACCAACTGCCAAACATGTGCAAATAAATGTCCTGAATGTGCTCTTAAAATGGAAAATGGAAAAGCAACAGTTAGAACAGACCTTTGTAATGGTATGGGATGTTTGAAATGTGAATTATCATGTCCTGAAAAGGTATTTAAATTTGGAAAGTTTCTTTCGTCTATGAAAGAAATATATGCATGCGGATAAACTTTAGAATAGTATCATCATAATTTATAAAAGGATTAAAGACCATAATATTAAATGAACCAAATTTGATGAATATGGAGGTTAAACAATATGGTAGATCCAATAACAACAGTCATTGTTGTAATTATAATTTTAATTATTCTGGGACTTTCAATAAGAATAGTAAATCAATACGAAAGGGGTGTTGTATTCCGTCTTGGTAAGGTAATTGGAATTAAGGAACCGGGATTGCGAATAATAATACCACTAGTGGATCGTATGGTTAAACCTTCATTACAGATAATAACCATGCCAATTCAATCTCAGAAAATTATTACAGAAGATAACGTTTCAATAGATGTGGCTGCAGTGGCCTACTTTAAAATTGTGGACCCCTACAAAGCAGTTGTTGAAGTAGAAAATTATACGAGAGCTGTGAATCAGATATCCCAGACAACTGTCAGGAGTGTTGTTGGTCAGTTCAATCTGGATGAGATACTTTCAGAAACACCTAAAATAAATCTTAGAATAAAAGAGCTCATAGACAACCATAGTGAACCATGGGGTATTAGTGTAACTACTGTTGAAATTAAAGATATTACACTTCCAGAAAACATGAAACGTGTAATAGGATTACAGGCTGAGGCTGAGAGGGAAAAAAGAGCTAAAATCATTGCTGCTGACGGTGAATATTTATCTGCAGCTAAATTAGGTGAGGCAGCAGATATTATATCTGAGCATCCAATTGCATTACAGCTCAGGATCATGCAGGTATTAAACCAGATAGCTGTCGAGAAAAACTCTACTATAATATTCCCAGCTCCACTCATGAACAGTATAACTGACATATCAAATTTCCTCAAAACAGAAAATGCAGAAGCCACCACTCCTAGAAAAAATTTAGATCCATTAAAAAATGATGAAGTAACAAGTAACCAACCTAAAGCAGTTTTAGACCTGCTTAAAACCCCTAAAGAGGGAGCAAGCGAACCTTCAAAAACTGAAAATATGGAAGCTAAAAAACCCGAAGAGAAATAAACAGAACCAAAATTCTGTTTGATTAATAAATGGTTAAATACATAAAATCGGAGTTTAAATTAGGATATCATAATTTAAATTCCCATAAATTCTTTTTTTTAGAAAAAAATCTAGTTCAAACAGATATTCTGAGTATTTGATAAGGACATTACATGACACAAAAATATAGTATCATAGAGAGTTTGGACTTATATGGTTTAGGATATCTACTGTTGAGAGCTGATGCATTGTGATTGATGCTGTGAATCTTACACGGAAGTTTGGTGATGTTAAGGCTGTGGATAATGTAACTTTTCATGTTGAAAAAGGTGAGATTTTCGGTTTTCTTGGCCCTAATGGTGCTGGAAAGACAACAACTGTGAGAATGCTCAGTTGCCTGATATCCAAGACTAGTGGTGAAGCTCATATAGCTGATTATGACGTTAGTAAAGATAAGGATTCTTTAAAGATCAGAAAAATTATTGGATTGGTACCTGATAATGTAGGTCTTTATGGTGAATTAAGTGCATATAAAAACCTCGATTTTTATGGAAAACTTTATGAATGTTCAAAATCACAGAGAAAAGAAAATATTGAACGTTTGCTTGGGATGTTGGGAATTTGGGATAAAAGGGATGTTCTTGTTGGAACATTTTCTAAGGGAATGAAACAAAAAATTGCTATTGCACGTGCCCTGATTCATGATCCCGAGATACTGTTTCTGGATGAGCCAACAGTAAACCTAGACCCTGAATCATCCAAAATTGTTAGAGATTTTATTCTGGAGTTAAAAAAAGAGAAGAAAACTATTTTTTTAAACACACACAACCTTGATGAAGCACAACGTATCTGTGACAAAATCGGAATATTAAACACCAAACTGAAGGTAATAGGAACTCCAAAAGAGCTTGAAGAATCTTTATGGGGAAAAAAGACCGTTATTCAGTTAGAACAAGTTACTGATTCGATCTTAACAGCTTTAGGTAGTTTGATAAATAGGAGAATTGTTCGTGAGGAAAATAGGATAATTATTGATGTTGTAAATCCTGAAATCGAAAATCCTGAAATAGTGAATGCTATTGTAGGTGCAGGTGGACATGTTCAGTATGTTACTGAATTAAGTCCGACTTTAGAAGATGCTTACCTGAAATTTGTGGGGAAAAGTTGATGAAACTCTGGAAATCATGGGTTATTGCAACCAAGGACTTCAGTATATTCCGAAAAAAAAAGAGTGTTATCTATTCTGTTGTTCTTTTACCATTATTATTTTCGATTGGTCTTCCGTTAACAATTGGTGTATCTGGTTCTGCTAGTGGAACTATACCTTCCTCTGTACTTCCCCCTATCTTGAATGCTTTTCTATTCTTCTTTGTAATATTAGCTGCATCCATTACAACAGTAATCGCATCTTACAGTTTAATTGGTGAGAAAGTTCAAAAGAGTATCGAGCCTCTTCTTGCAACACCAACAACAGATGGTGAAATTTTGTTGGGAAAATGTTTCGCTTCATTTTTACCTTCTATCGTTGCAATATATATTGGTTTTATCATATTCATGGTTCTTATTGATAAAATCACTTACAACTCATTGGGATATTTCTTTTTTCCAAATTGGGACATGGCTGTAATGATGTTTGTGGTTACTCCACTTGCTTGTCTACTGTCGGTTGAGTTGGGTGTTATTTTATCTGCGAGAGTAAATGATGTACGTACTGCCCAGCAGCTGGGACAATTAATTATTATTCCATTCTTTGGTATCTACATCCTGAGTGAGATTGGATATATTGCACTACATGTGAATAATTTGCTAATCATTTCGGCCATTCTGTTGACAGTTGATCTGATACTTTTTTACATAAGCACACTCACTTTCAACAGGGAAGAGATACTCACCAACTGGCAATGAATTAAATGGAAAATAAGATATAAATTTCATTTATACCATATAATACATACTTTTTAACAGTTAAACTCATTATATTTTATTTTAAAATAGATTCTATGGATTTTTGTCTTCGTTTTAAATAATATCCTTCTAATAACCTTTGGTTTAGTTTCCAATCTTTTTAGTATTACCAGTTCAAATATAAGACCATGATACCCTGAATTAGGTTAAAATTCATTTATTTCTTAAATATCCTTCTATCTCTTTTTAAACTGTACATATGTAATATTTGGTAATTAATTACTTTATTCTATCTCTTATAAAATCTGATACATTTAAGAACAATAAAATATTAAACAAAGCTGTTAAAACTTAATGGAGTTATCTATGTCATATTTGAAGAATGGTTTAGGACTTTTTGAGGTCATGAATCTAGTTATCGGAGCAATTGTAGGGGCTGATATTTACATAGCTGCTTCATTTGGAGCAGGATTTTTAGGACCGGCATCCCTTTTAGCTTGGGTTCTTGCGGGACTTATGGCTATAACCATAGCATTATGCTTTGCTGAAGCATCATCAATCTTACCCAAAGTTGGAGGCCCTTACGCATATGCTAAAGAGGCTTTTGGAGATTTTTGGGGTTTTCTTTCGGGATGGTCACTACTTATTGCTGAATGGAGTGCAATAGCAGTATTTCCCCTGGCATTTGTGGCTTATTTAGCATTTTTCTATCCTAACATACCTCAATATATCCAAATAATAATTAAAATTTTGTTTGTTCTATTATTGACTGTTATAAATCTTTTTGGAGTAAAACAAGCTGGAAAAGCCAATGATATATTAACTATCCTGAAAATTGCACCTATACTGTTGTTTACAGTTGTAGGGATAATTTTCTTTATTATGAAGCCATCAATCTTACTATCGAATTTCACACCATTTGCCCCATTAGGGTTTAGTGGAATGGGAAGTGCTTTAGTACTTATATTCTGGGCTTATATTGGATTTGAACTGGTCACAGTTCCTGCAGATGAAATAATTAATGCTAAAAAGACAATTCCATTGGCTATAGGTGTTGGTATGGCTGTAATCACATTATTTTATGTGATAACCAATTTTGTAGTTTTAGGAGCGGTACCGTGGATGAAGCTTTCTGTTGCTACCGCACCTTTATCTTTAGCAGGATTTGCAATTATGGGAACATTAGGTGCTATTATTTTGACTGTGGGTGCTCTATTTTCTATTTCAGGTTCTGATGAAGCAGGTATATTATGTTCTGCAAGAATTCCATATGCCATGGCAGGGGATGGTCTGTTTCCACATTTCTTTGCTAAAATTCATCCCAAATACAACACACCATATATAGCATTGTTGGTGCAGAGTACTGTAACTTTATTCGCGGCTATATTTGGTACCATAAGCCAGCTAATTATCCTTTCAGTTTTTACAATGCTATTCTGTTATTTGGTCACTTGCATATCTGTATTTCCACTTCGAAAGAAGATAGGTGGAGGTATAAAGCTTCCAAGATTTATACCAATTATTGGCATTATTATAACGTTTTATATAATGTCCCAGTGTTCATTTAATCAAATTATAACTGGAATTGGATTAATCTTACTTGGTATCCCTATATATGTAAAATATGCTCCAAGAACAGAAATCAAAACTGTTAAAAGAGATATTGAGTTATGTAAAGGATATTGCAAGGATTGTGCAAGGACCTGTGCTAGAAGACTGCCTTCACAGGAGCCGTTTTTAGCCCATTTACTATGGCATATAATGGAACTTGTAAAGAAAATTTAAATTCACAATATTTTTAAGTATTACAAAATAAGTCATTAATTAAATTGATTTTAGCAAAACTATATGTATAATAAATGGAGTATATTCTACTTTATAGAATTATCAAAGGTTATATTTTAACCAGTGCTAATTATAAAGTTAGAATTCAGAATTCAAATGTTTATGTAATAAGAAAAAATTATTTCTACTATAATGTGTTTGTTTTTTATTGGAGGATTGTTTAGTGACCTATTTATGCTGTGACAAATGTGGTAAGTGTTATGAGCTTCAGCCAGGTGAATCTCCTGAAGATTTTGATGATACTTGTGACTGCGGTGAAAAGCTAACAGTTTATAAAAACCTTAAAGATTTTTATAAAAATAATCCACAGGGTAAGCCAAAGAAGGGGAAAAGGGGATTAAAATTTTATGCATTGATAATAATCCCTATTATTCTAATAGCATTTGCTTTGACATGGGGTAATGCTGGTTATTCAACAACCTTATTAGGCTCGAATAGTTTAGGTACTGTTTCTAAGGTGGTCTATTCACATCCGGGTGATACAGGTCCTGTAATTGCGGTTGTAACTGGTATGCATCCGAGGGAAATTTCTGCTAAAGAAGTTTTGCCCGGTGTTGTAAAATCATATTCACAAGCTCATAATGTTGAAATTGTGAATTATCAAGTTAATGTTACAAAGGATCCACAGGACTTCTCGGTTGGACGTGCTAATGGTCAAGATCTGGTTGCTCAGTATGTGATACCAGATATTAAAAAATCACATTATAGTTTGGTGATAATTGTCCACGACCATGAGAGGGGATACGGTAGTGATGGATATTACATTGCAACTCCAAGTATGGATTCTAAATCTATTACATTAGGTCAATCAGTCCATAATATTTTTCCAAGTTTCAATTATTTCACCAGAAATACAAATCAACAACCTGAAGGAACATCTATACAGCAAGTTGATGATCCAATAGTTGCAACAGGAACACCAGTATTTGTTTATGAGATTCCAGAATGGCTCCCTGATTCTGATGTTTATCAGAACTCTACTAAGTTACTTGCTGCTGTTTATAAATCTCTATAATAAGAGATTTTAATATTATATTCTTTTTGGTTCTTTTTAATCATAGATTCTAATATTTATATTTTTTTTAAAAATATCCGAATAAAAAAAAATAATTAAATTATCTGTATAGTGTTTGATAATATGTTCTATTGCTTATTTTAGTTATATTACCTGATTTGGGTTTATAATAGGTGAAATTTGTTGTTTCTAAGCATTTAACTTTGATTTCTTCGTTGGTGAAACTTTCGACTTTACCTACTGTTGTTATTCTAGTAGTTGAATAGTA
>PLXT01000075.1 GCA_003151535.1 Methanobacterium sp. | reverse complement strand
TACTATACGAAATATCAATAATAACTGAAATTCTGGATTTTCCTGATCATTTGTTCATTAAATTGAATGCTTAAAACAATAGGATATACTAAGTTTCCAGCTAAAATTTGTATTTGAACTAAACACTAACAATAATTATTAATCATCCCTCACAATATTCCTATATAATAATTTCGAATAAGATTTACGTAAATATCTGGAGGGATAAAATTGGAAGTTAAAGAAGCCATGAATCAGGGTGTTATAACAGTTAATCCGGAAATTAAACCATTAGAAGCATTTGAAAAGATGTATAAGGAAGGAGTTCGCAGATTATTTGTTTTAGATAATGAAGGAAACCCTAAAGGTGTTATATCCTACTCGGATCTCATTGGAGTCCTTGGAAGTCTACGACCAACTAATAATAATATTGCTGTTTTGAAGATATCAGATATTATGACTGAGGATGTAATAACAATAGATTCTGATAATGCAATCGAAGATGCTGCAAATCTTATGGTTAGAGCTGATGTATCGGGGTTACTGGTTCTTGAAGATAAAAAACCCGTTGGTGTAATCACAAAAACAGACATATGTAGGATGGTCGCAGCAGAAATGTTGGTACCTGCCTAAAATCATTATCATAATTTTTATTATAAAATTCTATTATTTTATCAACGTATAATATATAAATTATTTTATTGTATGTTAATACAATCAAAATAATCATTTTTTTATTAATTTTAAAACTAAATTTGTTTTTAGAATACTCTAACAATTAAAAACTAAATAGAATAAAATTATTAAATTCAAAAATAAAAACAGCTAAAATGCTCCAAATATCTATTTTAGAAACAATAATATTAAAATAATGCGGCTGCCGGGATTTGAACCCGGGTCGTAGGCTTGGAAGGCCCAAGTCCTAACCAGACTAGACTACAACCGCAATGCGGCGTCCGGGATTTGAACCCGGGTCACTGACGTGGCAGGCCAGAGTCTTAACCAGGCTGGACTAACGCCGCATACATTGTTTTTGACAACATACCATGGTTTTGGTTTTATGGTATATAAGTTTTTAGGTTAAGTTACTTTTGAAGATTGAAGATTTTCTGATATCTTCAAGAGAAATAAACTAATCTATTGATATGAAATCACATTATTGATAGTATAATTTGAGATATGTTTACTAATAATTATATATGGAAGCGAATTCAAACAGTGAAAAGTTCATATAATTCTATAAAAATTCATCTAAAGATCTAAATAAAAAAAATTTAGAAAAATAATTTTTACAATATAAAACCGGTGTAAAATATGTACATAGTGATAATGGGTGGTGGAAGGGTAGGGTTAAGATTGGCTATCTCTTTGGTTGCAGTTGGTCTTGATGTTACTCTCATTGAAAATGATTCAGATTTATGTAGTAATGCTGCAAGTGAACTTGATGCAATGGTTATCTGTGGAAACGGTACAAATATAAAAACTCTTTTAGAAGCAAATATAGCTGATGCAGATGTTTTTGTTGCAGCCACAGGAAATGATGAGGCAAATTTACTTTCTTGTATCCTAGTTAAGGATTATAAAATTCCCAAGGTAATTGCAAGGGTAAGCAACCCGGACCATGATGAAGCATTTCGTAAAGTTGGAATAGATATCGTTGTTAGTCCTGAACTTACAGCTGCAGGGTATTTAGAAAAATTGATAACCCGGCCTAAAATTGCTGATCTCATAGTAATTGGAAAGGGTAATGCAGAGCTCCTTGAACTTAGTGTAAACAATTTTAAGATATTTGGGAAAAAAATAGGAGATCTTAGTCCTACAGACGATTATATTATAGCAGCAGTACACAAAAATGGTGAAATAAAAATTCCAAAGGATGGGATGATGCTTAAAAAAGGAAATAGGATATCTATTCTTGTAAAAACCCCGGCTATTAAGGCTGTTATCAAAAAATTCACACAGTAAACTTTTTTTAATAATTATTTTTTGCTATTTTTTTTTCTAAAATTCGCATATCAATATTTTCATTAACTATCTCAGCTAACCTGTCAATTGAAAACCTTTTCATTTCCTCAAAATCATCGTTAACAAATCCTAGTTTTTTGAGTCCATTCTTACTTCTTAAATAATCCGTGAAGAATCTTCTGAAATGGAAGTTGTGGAATATTCCATGAAAGTAAGTTCCTGATGCTAAACCATTAACAGCACCATCAAAACCTGATTCAATATTATTACCACATCCATCAATCATATCCAGCAGCGGTTCAGAGTCTCCCAAGTGTGTTAATCCCTCATGAAGCTCATAACCCGACACAATTTCTCCATTTAAACCTTCAAAGATCCCCTTACCAGTTATTTTGCCATTACTTTGTGTTATTATTTTTTCAATGTCACCAAATATAGTACGGATATGAAGTAGTCCTAAACCTTCCACACTACCATTCTTTGACTCTCGAAAGTTTTCGTCGATTATTTTTGTTCCCATCAACTGATAACCGCCACATATTCCGAAAACTGGTATCTTAGTTGACAATACTTTAATCTCATCGGCGAGTCCAGATTCTCTAAGAACAATCATATCATTTACACTGTTTCTTGTGCCGGGGATTATAATAGCATCAACATCACCTATTTCATCGGACATTTCAATTAATTTTATAGAAACATCTGGTTCGTACTCTAAAGGATCAATGTCCGTGAAATTTGATATCCTAGGAAGTCTAATTACTCCAATTTTGATTCTACCTTCTTGACTATATTTATGTTCAGTTAATGATGCGGAATCTTCTTCTGGCAGCTTAAGGCCATCATCATATGGTAATACACCTAGCACTGGGACCCCAACAATATTTTCGATTTGTTTTATCCCGGGTAATAGTATATCCAGATTTCCCCTGAATTTATTAATAATAATACCTTTAATTCTGTTTCTGTCTACTTCTGGCAGAAGGGAAAATGTTCCTGCAATAGAAGCAAAAACTCCTCCACGATCAATATCCGCAACCAAGATAACATCTGCATCTGCCATTCGTGCAATTTGCATGTTAGCCAAGTCTTTATCCAGCATATTTATTTCTGCAGGAGAACCAGCTCCCTCTATAAAAATAATATCATAATCTTTTTTCAATGCCTCAAGAGAACTTTCAATAGCTTTAAGAGCTTCTTCTCGGAAGTTGTTCTGATAATGATAGAAATTCATATCACCTGCAGGCTTTCCATGGACAATCACTTGGGATATAAAATCTTCTTTAGGTTTAAGAAGTATGGGATTCATATTATACGAAGGTTCTACCCCTGCTGCTTCAGCCTGAAGTACTTGTGCCATTGCTATCTCTGCATTTTCGTTTGTTGTGTATGAATTAAGGGACATGTTTTGGGATTTGAATGGTGCAACTCTATAACCTCTTTTTGCGAATATTCTGCATAGAGCAGCGACTAAAACACTTTTCCCGGCATTTGAAGATGTTCCTTGTATCATAATGCATATCTTTTTGTTTTCAGGATGCAATTTAAGCCTCCAACTATTATAATTATCAATTACTGTTTTATTAATTATTTCTGTCTATTACACTTATGATAATTTAAATACAATAATTATTCCATAGATTTATTCTATTTTAAATGATGTATTCATTGTTATATGAAAAGTGGAAATTATTTATATCATTAGGCCATAACCATACTAAATGATGAATTAATATAAAAAGAGTTTTATACCATTTATTTTGACGAGTTCTGTTGATTAGAGAGTGTTTTTGGATTATATGAATTATCTGTTACGAAGTAAAGTTTTTAACTACTCACTAACTAATTAATTTTTTTTACATCTACCAATGCTTTTATATACCTTAAGTTACTAAAATAAAAAAAATACTTGTAACATTAAAACTGCAATAACAAAAATCTAGAATATAAGTATAAATTATATAAAGATCAATACTGAAAATTCAAAAGACAAAAACTAATATACAAGATCATATTAATATAATATCAACAGTATAGCAAAATAAACACGTTGATTTTTGTATATTGCAAAATTCAGGAGGCTGTCATTGATTATGACAAGTGTAAATTCAAATTCTAACAGTTCATTCAAAGATAAACTTGATTTCAGAAGTTATAAATCTTCTGGAGATATAAATGTCCCTGTAAGGATAATAGACCAGATAATAGGCCAAGAAGAAGCTGTTGAAACGGTTATAAAGGCCGCAAAACAGAGGAGAAATGTCCTTTTAATTGGTGAGCCTGGAATCGGTAAATCAATGCTTGCAAAGGGAATGGCAGAGCTATTGCCGCCTGAAGAACTACAAGACATATTAGTCTATCCTAATATCGAAGACAACCATAACCCGCTTATAGGCGCTATGCCCGCAGGCGAAGGTAAAAAGGTTGTAATGAATTACAAAGTTAAGGCCAAAGGACAAGAAGAAAAGAAGAATATGATCATGATGATTGTAATTGGATTTATTCTGGTCGCCGGATTTTTAACAGCACAATATTTAGCAGCCATAATAGCAGCAGGAATAGTTCTACTTGTAATAATGCAGATGAAACCACGCAGTACTGTAATGGTACCAAAACTCCTTGTAAATAACGACAGCAAAAGCACTGCACCTTTCGTTGATGCAACAGGTTCCCATGCAGGTGCATTACTTGGTGATGTAAGACACGATCCTTACCAATCAGGTGGACTTGGAACACCAGCACACGAACGTGTAGAAGCTGGAATGATTCATCGTTCAAATAAGGGTGTTTTGTATGTTGATGAAATAGGAACTATGCAGATGAAAACTCAGCAGGAACTTTTGACAGCTATGCAAGAGAAAAAGCATTCTATAACTGGACAAAGTGAAACAAGCAGTGGTGCTATGGTACGTTCTCAAGAAGTCCCATGTGACTTTGTATTGGTAGCTTCTGGAAACCTTCAAGTACTTGAGGGAATGCATATAGCACTCCGTTCAAGGATAAGAGGTTACGGTTATGAAGTATTCATGAAAGATTCCATGCAAGATACTCCTGAGAATAGGGACAAATTGGTACAGTTTATTGCACAAGAAGTTAAAAAAGACGGTAGAATACCACACTTTAGTAGAGAAGCTGTTGCAGAAATTATCCATGAAGCTCAGAGAAGAGCAGGCAAAAAAGACACTTTAACTCTTAAATTAAGAGATCTGGGGGGTCTTGTAAGGGCAGCAGGGGATATAGCCAAGGGTGAAAGTGCTGATACAGTAACTGTAGCTCACGTGATTAGCGCTAAAAAACTTGCAAGAACATTAGAACAGCAGATTGCAGATAGATACATTGTCCAAAGGAAGAAGTACAGTGTTTTCAAATCAGAAGGATGCGAAGTGGGAAGGGTCAATGGACTTGCGATAATAGGTGACAGAAGTGGTATACTTTTACCAATTGCTGCAGAAGCAGCTCCTGCTCAAAGTAAAGATGAGGGTAAGATTATAGCAACGGGTAAACTTGGGGATATTGCCAAGGAAGCTGTTCAGAATGTAAGTGCTTTAATTAAGAAGAATACTGGTACAGATATATCTAATCATGATATACATATACAGTTCCTTCAAGCATACGATGGTGTCGAAGGAGATAGTGCTAGTGTTTCAATTGCAACTGCAGTTGTTTCTGCACTAGAGAATGTTCCTGTAGACCAATCTGTTGCATTAACTGGATCATTAAGTGTTAGGGGCGATGTTATGCCTGTGGGTGGAGTTACAGGTAAAATTGAAGCCGCTGCTGAGGCTGGAATGAAGAAGGTTCTTATACCCGCATCAAACATGGATGATGTTCTAATTGAAGAAAGGTACAAGAACAAGGTGCAAGTGATTCCTGTCGAAAATATGAGTGATGTTCTTGAGCATGCTCTTATAGGTAATGGTAAAGAAGGTCTCATTGAGAAAATGAAGAAAATTACTGACATTGTTCCACAAGGCATTCTTCAAAAACCTCATAAACCAATGACACACTAACTTGTTGAATATTCAATTGAATGAAAGGATATCCGTTCATTATTTTATATTTTTTTGCATAATAATCCAACATATAATTCTTGATTTATTTTAATTATTACAACACTATTTTTCATATCACCATATTACATAGTATTATAAGTGGTGAGAACATATATTTTACAATAGAATTAAAATTAGATAATTTATTAGATAAAATAAAATGTGTTCCTGAATTTCAAATTAAGTTAGTAGGTACTAATTTTTGATTTCAAAGATTTCAATTCGAAACCTAACAATTATTTTGAGCGTAATTTAACCTATTCTATTTATTGATTTTCAGGAAGCTAAAAGGAAGATAAAATGGAAAAACTTAGATTTAAAGATTTAAATATATCTAGCGAAATACAGAGAGCTGTTGAAGACATGGGATTTGAGGAGGCCACTCCAATTCAGTCCCTTGCAATACCACATATTCTTGAGGGTAAAGACGTCACAGGTCAGGCTCAGACAGGAACAGGTAAGACAGCGGCCTTTGGTATACCAATACTGGAGATGGTTGACCCATCCGAAAGGGAACTCCAGGCAGTTATACTGTGTCCAACCAGAGAACTTGCAATACAAGTTGCAGAGGAACTGAAAAAATTATCAACTTACCTAAAGAGGGTAAATGTTCTGCCAATTTATGGTGGACAACCAATAGAAAGACAGATTAAGGCTCTCAGAAAAGGTGTGCAGATTATAATAGGTACACCTGGAAGGGTAATGGATCACATGAGGCGTGGAACCATAGAAATGGGTCACGTTAAGGTTCTTGTTTTGGATGAAGCTGATGAAATGTTAGATATGGGATTCAGAGAAGATATAGAGTTCGTTTTAGATTACATTCCAGATCAGAGACAGATATTATTGTTCTCAGCAACCATGTCTCCTGATATTTTGTATATTACACGAAGATATCAGGATGATCCAGAATTTTTGAAGGTTGTTCCCAAGGAACTTACTGTTCCCGAGACAGAACAAGTCTACTTCGAAGTGAAAGAAAAAATGAAGTTAGATGTGTTGTCACGTCTTCTTGATATCAACGACTTTAAATTGTCCCTTGTATTCTGTAACACGAAAAGAAGGGTTGACAAGCTTGTAAGCCACCTTCAAATCCGAGGATACGCTGCAGATGGTCTACATGGGGATATGAGTCAGAGGCAAAGGGATAGTGTCATGTCCAAGTTCAGATCTGGTAATATAGAGATCTTAGTAGCAACAGATGTTGCTGCACGTGGAATAGATGTGGAAAACGTAGAAGCAGTTTTCAACTATGATGTACCTAATGATGATGAATATTACGTGCACAGGATCGGAAGAACTGGAAGAGCAGGAAAAACTGGTATTGCATTCACATTCGTGTCCGGTAAAGAGGTTTATCAACTTAGAGACATTATGAGATATACTAAAACCAAGATCGAACAACAGCAGATACCATCCGCCAGTGATGTTCAAGAAATCAAAACAAGCAACTTCCTCGAGAGAATCAAAAGAATAATAAACAATGAAAAACTCGATAAAGAAGTTCATATGGTTGAAAAAATGATGGAAGAAGATTACAGCTCTGTAGAAACAGCTGCAGCATTACTTAGAATTGTGATGGAGAAATCCGGCAACAATACTACTCAGAATGCTGAGGAATTCGGAGATACTGGTGCAGGTGTGGGTCAAGTAAGGTTCTTCATAAACATCGGAAGAAAGGACAAAGCCAAAGCAAGGGATATTATAAAAGCCATAGCAGATAAAACCGGTTTATCAAGCTCATCTATAGGGAAAATTGACGTATTTGATAAGTTTTCCTTTGTTGAAGTACCAGAAAGTAGTGCTAATGACGTAATTTCTTCAATGCGAGGCGCAAGAATCAAAGGCAGATCTGTTAATATGGAACCCGCCAACAAAAGAAGTTAGGAGACATTCTCCTTAACTTTTTATTTATTTTTATTTTAGAATCGCAATTCAAATTATAATTTTAACTAGTAACATCAATTTAATTGAAGAAAAAAATATCTTGTTTTATTTGTAATTTTTGCAAAAGAGGTTATCGTATGTTAAAAAGAGAAGATTTAAGAGGAAATTGGCAAAGTCCAATAATTGAAACTATTGAAAATCCTGATGGAAGTTTCATGTATATCAAAAGGGAAGCAATATTTCTTGATGATAATTGGGACATTTTCATCCGGGCTTATCTTGATGAAGAAGGGGAAAAACCATTTTTTACTATTCATGCCAAGGGAAACTATATCTTAGGGGAAAAATCAGAAACTTTATCTGGAGCAGTTGCAGTTGATTTTCATAATCGGGCAAGATATGTAACAGCACATCAGCATTCTATAGTAGATATGCTAAACGAAACTAGTCCATTTGATGGAGAATGGATGCTAGATTTAGAACACAATGTTAGTTCCAAGGGTTGTATATTGGTTCCTTCAATTGAAACATGTCCGGTAGAGTACGATGTAATCAAAATTCAGGGAAATGAAATTTATTTTGGAGATTTCACAGCTGAACAGAAAGAAGATATAAAAAAGTTGTCACAAGGCGATCAGAATCCATTGGATGGACCTGATGGAATATGCAGCACTGATAACAGACCACATCAGTTGATTAACTATCCAATGTTCAAACAGAATGAGTAACTGTTTAATTTTTTTATTTTTAAATGTATAAGTGAATTCAATAATTATAAAAAAAATTTATTTATTCGAATTTCTTTAAATATCCTGCTAATAGTGGAGCTACTGATATAGTACTCACATCAGATTTAAGAGTATCAGTCGCAAATACATCATCCACACCAGCTGCAAATATTTTTAAAAGAGCATCCTCCACAAGTATAGGGTGAACGCACCCAACAAGGACTTTGTTAGCTCCAAGATCATTTAATATTCGTGAAGCACTGACTATTGTACCACCTGTACTGATGATATCATCTATTATAACAACATCCCTCCCTTGTACATCCAGATTTTTAGGTTTCATTTCAACCTTTTCTGGAGAAATTCTTATTTTCTCCAGATAATCACAATCACACTTTAGAATTCCGGAAATTTCCTCTGCAAACCCTAGAGCACCTTTATCAGGCCCTATAATCATGGGATCATCTATTTGCTCATTGATGTAATTAGCTATCATAGGCATAGCTGATATTTCATATACGGGAATATTGAAAAATTTTTTTATATTCTTTTCATGTAAATTAATTGAATAAATTTCTGATGCTCCAGCTGCTTCAAGAAGTTCAGCTACAATAACGGCAGAAACAGCCTCACCACTTTTAAATCTGCGTTCTTGTCTTCCGTATCCAAAGTAAGGAATTACCACCCTTGTTCTTTCCACACCAAGGCTCTTAAGATTTTTAAGTAACAGGAATAATTCCATTAAATTTTCATCCTGAGGATAGCCTGTGGATTGGATCACAACCACTTCTTTTGGAACTTCGCCCTTTATTCGTATGTAACGTTCTCCATCAGGAAACCTTCTGGTTTCAATGGGGCTTAAATTTTCTCCTAAATCCCAAGCAACTTTAGCAGCAAGTTTCTGTGAAGCAGATCCGCCTATTATCAATAAAACCACCTATTCCTATTGGTATAATCATTGTAATCATTATTGTTACATTTAATCGTCATAAACTTAAATTATTCCAACCACTATTTATCTGTTGAGTTATGATTGGAAATCAATATTTATTATCTATTCAAGAGAATTTCTATTTACTTGATTTTTGTATTTAATTTCTATTAAATTTTTTTGCTTTTATTGACTAAATTTCTTATTTTTTTATCTATTTTTGGTTTATATTCTTATTTTTTTGTTAGCGTTCGCTATGTTATGTTTTTTTGTTTGAGGGTGTTTAATTGTAGGAGATTGTAGCAGAAACAGGTGAATATATTTTTAGTGTGTGTTTTGAGTGTTGTGGTGACTTTTACGTGGCCTGAATGGAATATATTCTTAATTACGGCGTATGGTCGTTCCTGGTGCTCTTTTGTGTGTTATGTGTTGGTTACGCATTTTTCTCTGATATTTAGTGGGTGGCTGCGTGTTGCGCGATTCATTGTGGCGTTGTAACCTTTGCATGGTGCTCCAAAGTAGCCTGTATCCTTATATCCTACTTCACCTGGTTTGATTAGGTCAATTTGACTATCATGCATTGAAGCAGGGGCGGTTTCAATTTCTCTTATTAATGGTTGTCAATATCCATTTTACTGTGTAATTTGTAGCCATAATGGGATTTTCCATTCTTTTTAGTCCATTCGCCGTCTTTATTTCGTCTAGTTTTGACGGTTGGTCCACGTGGTTCTTCTACCTTTTTATGACCTGGCTCGGCTGTTATGAATGTTGCATCTTGTATAACGCCTTCTTTAATCNNCCAGACCGTGGAACGGTCTGGGATTCTTTCAGGAAATCCTAGAAACTTGTGAAACGAAATACGATCATTAGCTTGTCTTTCAAGCTCAGGATCCGACAATCCATACCACGATTGTAAAACTAACATCTTCATTAGGACTATCTCATCATTATTAGGTCTACCGCCACGCTCTGTATGATTATCATACATTTCTCTAATTATTGGCCTAAAAACTTCCCAATCAATAAGAGGATCTATCTCAGCCAACTTATCACCAAGCTCTTCCACATGAGCATAGTTCTTCTCCATGAAATACTTCTCAAACGACTTCATAATACTCCTATACCAGTATTAATATATAAATTTATTGCAAACAACATTTAAACGATCATTAATGAATAAAAATAAACCAAAATTATTAACTTAAACAAAACATAGGTTTATAGAAATTCTCTCAAATATTTGTTAACTTTATTAATAAGCTTCCCATAATAGTAGGACATAATCAATACTAATCAATAATTACGATGATGAGGTGGCTTAATGCACGAACTTTCAATGGCCGACGCTATGGTTAAAACAGTATTAGACGTTGCTGAGAAAAATGACGCAACTGAAATAATTGAAGTTACCATAGAAGTTGGAAAACTGACAATGCTCAATCCCGAGCAATTAAAATTTCTTCTTGATGTACTGGTTGAAAATACCTTGCTCGAAGGGGCAGACATCAATATAGTAGAACTCCCAGTTGAGTTAAATTGTAATTCATGTGAATATACAGGATTGGCAGATATGGATGACTCTGATCATTATTTAGCAATAGTAAAATGTCCGGAATGTGGTGAAAGAAACGTTGAGATTACTGCTGGAAGGGAATGTAATGTTAAAAATATTAAGATAGAAAAGGAAGAGGGGGATGAAGATGCATAAAATTGCAGATATAGAAATTCAGCACGATATTATGGTTGCTAACCGTAAACTTGCAGATAGAAATCAGAAAATTCTTGACGATTCAGATGTTTTCTCAGTTGATGTTTTAGGGGCCATAGGTTCTGGAAAAACATCACTCATTGAAACTCTTATACAAAAGATGGATCATAAAATAGGGGTTATTGCTGGTGATGTGATCAGTAAGTTCGATGCAGGAAGATTTGAAAAATATAATATACCTGTTGTAGGCCTTAATACTGGAAAAGAATGTCATCTTGATGCTCATCTAGTAGAACATGCATTTGGAGATCTGCCCCTGGAATCAATTGATCTTCTCTTCATTGAAAATGTTGGAAACCTAATATGTCCAGTTGATTTTGATCTTGGATCCCATATCCGAATGGTTGTTATAAGTGTAAGTGAGGGTGATGATACGGTTGAAAAACACCCTTTAATATTTAAAGAAGCTGATCTTGTAGTTATCAACAAGGTGGATATTGCAGATGCAGTAGGAGCTGATCAAGACAAAATGGTTTCAGATGTTAAAGAATTAAATCCTACTGTAAAAGTTATTAAAAGCAGTCTTAAAACAGGTCAGGGTCTGGATGAAATAATTAGTTCCATTGAAGGATTTATGAACAGATAAATTTTATCTTCAAAATCTTTATTTTTTTAAAATGAATTGGATTAAAATTTGTTAACTATGTAAAAACGTATTAACTCATAAAAATCATAAAAAAGATGGACTGGCCGGGATTTGAACCCGGGGCCTCCGCCATGCCAAGGCGACACTCTACCACCTGAGCTACCAGCCCGCATATTTAACATTATCTTTGTGCTATTTAAAGTTAGTGAATTATATGTTATTCATAAAAATTCAGGAGTTGGAATTTTTGATTAATTTTAAAATAAGAAATGCTTTTGAAGAAGATTTTATAAAAATATCCCAGTTAGGGGAAAAATGCAGTCCAATGATAAATAAGAGGAAAGCAATTTACCACATCTTCACTAAGTACTTTAAAAATACTTCATTAGTTTTAGAAGATAATGAAAATATAAAGGGTTTTCTAATTGGATTTATATCACAAGAAAATAATGAAAATGCGTATATTCACCTTTTATGCATTGAAAAGGATTCAAGGGGACAAAATATGGCTTCAAATCTTTTGGAGGAATTTATTAGTATCGTTTACTCATTGGGATGTAAAAAAGTTTTCCTGGTCTGTAAACCATCAAACAAAATGGCTATCAAATTTTATAATAAAATGGATTTTTTACCTTTATATTCTGACAAAACTATTGTAATTGATGATATTAATATATTCAAGGATTATGATGGACCCAATGAAGATAAAATTGTTTTTTGGAAATCTATTAATGAAATATAAATTTTATAATATGATTAAATCCACGATATTGAAATAAAAACTTTTATTATAATCTGATCACTTTTTTTATATGTTACCCAACCAATATTTGATAATATAATAAAAATTTAAGATCACTTCATTTTCATATGTGATTATTAAATATGAAAATATGAAATATTTGGAGGAAAATATCATGGAAAAAGTTTTAATATTATTAGGGTGTCCTGAATCACCTTCACAAACACCTCTTGCATTATATACAGCACATAAACTCACAAAAATGGGTTTTGATGTAACAGTTGCAAGTACTCCTTCTGCAGCCAAACTTCTAGAGGTTTCAGATTCAGAGGAATTTTATGTTACAAAAAAGGTAGATCTTGAGAAATGCCTCGAAGATCTTGAAGAAAAGGAATATGACTTGCTTATAGGATTTGTACATAAAGATGCAGCTGTATCATATTTCGTAACATTTTATCATATTCTAAATACTAAATCCTATGCAATAGTATTTGAAAAAGATCCTGAATTACTAGAAAAATTTTTAAGTGATTTAAAAGAGAATACAGAAGCCACCTTAATATCTGCAAGGGCCTATCACAATCCCACACCATTAAGAGTTAAAATTGACAAAGCATTTAAAGAATTGGAGGATTAGAAATGTCTTTCTGTCTAGAATTACATCTACAACAATCTGAAGATTATGAAATATTAATATCCAAAGCAGGTTTCAAAGAAGCCAAGGCTGTAATTGAAAACCATGCACCTAAAATATTATACGTCAAACCCGGAGCAAAGGTATTAGGTGCAAGAATAATTGGAGTTCCACCTATTCCAATTGGTATCGATGAATCACAGTCTAAAATAACATTACCATATACCAAACCCTGTCATGGAACTGCTGTTGTAGAGTTACCAGTTGATAAAGAAGAAATAGACAAAGTTAAGGCCATAGCTGTAAATCCACAAAAAAATAAAAAATAATTTATTTAAAGTTTGCATAAATTTTCATCATATTAATAACAATTTTAGGATATTTATCATGTTAACAACAGTAGTTGGAAGTTATCCTGTCTCAGATCCCTGTGTTCCAGAGTCTATAAGTTCCAAGATATCTAATTTTTTAGGATTATATGATCCATACCTTCCATTGTTAGAACAGGCTGTTAAAGACCAAATAAACGCGGGGGTGGATATTATTTCTGATGGGCAAGTCAGAGGAGATATGATACAAGTATTTGCAAGACATTTACCTGGAATGATGGTTGAAGGTGGCACATCTAAGATATTTGATAAAATTATGCCTTCAAATAATTCTTTAGCAGGAAATGATCTTAAATTTGCTATAAAAACAGCTCAAAAAACTTCCAGTGACTTTTTAGATTCAATTAAATTGAATAATAAAGTTTTAGTTGGAAACGATTTTAACAAAAATTTCAAAGGTGTTAAAGGAATTATTACGGGACCAACAACTCTTGTTTTATCATCACGGGTTGAAAGATTTTATAAGAGGGATGAAAAGGAAAAAATAATTATGGATATGGCTAGGGCACTTAAAAAGGAAGCTTTTGCACTCCAGGAAGCTGGTGCAGCTATTATTCAAATAGACGAACCATATTTATCAACAGGCGTAGCTGATTTAAAAACTGCAAAAACTGCAATAAAAATTATTACAGACAATTTAAGTATTCCTGTTTCTATGCATGTTTGTGGAGATATTGCAGACGTCTTTAAGGATATTTTAAAATTTTCCGTTCAAATTATTGATTGTGAATTTGCAGGATTACCAAATAACATACAAGCACTGGAACAAGAATATGATGGTTCCAAAAAAATAGGCTTTGGTTGTATAGATACTAAAGTTGAGAGTGTTGATGAATTGGATCATGTAGTTAACCTCATAAAAAATGGATTAAATATTATTGGAGAGGAGAATATTATATTGGATCCAGATTGTGGTATGAGAATGCTTTCAAGGGATGTGGCACTGCTTAAACTTAAAAAGATGACGGAGGCTGTTGGATGGTTTTGATGTTAAAGGTTCCCACAATTAAGACAGGATGGGAATCAATTGTTAAAAGAATTATGAAGGATGGCGTTGAAATAACAGATGAACGTGGTTCTGTAACCAAGGAAATCCTGAATACTATGGTTAACATTAAAAATCCCATGGATTCAGAATCTCCTAAAGGTTATTTTTGGACGGGTGAAAAGTTGGATAAGTATTCTGAACAATTTTTAAGTAGTGATAAACAAGGATTCATTTACACATATGGTAACAGGTTAAGAGCCCATTTTGATGGTATTGATCAAATACAAGAAGCTATAGGAAGACTTAATAATTTTAAAGAATCCAGAAGGGCCATTTCCATAACATGGGATCCAAATGTTGATACTAAAAACGACGAAGTACCTTGTATGATGTTAGTAGATTTTAAAATACGAGATGGAATGCTCCATACAACTGGATTGTGGCGATCTCATGATATATATGGTGCTTGGTTCCCTAATGCCGTAGGACTTTCTAATCTTGCCCGCTACGTTGCAGGAGAAGTAGGATCTGAAATTGGAATGTTAACTATTCATTCCATAAGTGCCCATATATATGAAGTTAACTTTGACGAAGCTGAAAGAGTTTAACAATTTTTAATTTATTCAATTTATTATTAAATGAAAAAAATAATATGTTGTTTATGAACTTTGTATATATTCCGATTAGGAATGAAAGAATATTTACTAGGGTAATCTAAAACATGAAATTAACTATTAATACATATTAAAGAGTTAAAGTATTAGTTTAGTAGTACATTTATTTTAATCATAAAAAAAGGTGAAATAATGTTAAGTGTCAATCTCGAAGCAAAAAAAACAGTAGATCAAATGATTGAAAACGAAGAAGAACTCAACATCGCAGTTTCAAAACTTGAAAACGGTGCAACAGTTTTAGACTGTGGTGTTAACGTTTCAGGTAGTTTTAAGGCTGGTGAACTTTACACCAAGATATGTCTGGGGGGACTTGCAGATGTGGGAATATCAATACCTGGAGACCTATCTGAAAACTTTGCAATACCTTCAGTTAAAATAAAAACTGATTTCCCTGCAATATCTACGTTAGGGGCTCAGAAAGCAGGATGGTCAGTTAGTGTTGGTGATTTTTTCGCTCTTGGTTCAGGACCTGCACGGGCTTTAGCTTTAAAACCAGCAGAAACCTACAAGGAAATTGGATATAAAGATGATGCGGATATAGCCATACTTACCCTCGAAGCTGACAAACTCCCTGGTGATGAAGTTGCAGATTCTATTGCATCTGATTGTGGTGTTTCAGCTGAAAATGTGTACTTGCTAGTTGCACCTACATCGTCTCTTGTTGGTTCTATACAAATAGCAGGAAGAGTTGTTGAAAATGGTACTTACAAAATGCTCGAATTTTTAAAGTTCGATGTAAACAAGGTAAAACATGCTGCAGGCATTGCACCAATAGCACCAGTTGATCCAGATGGGCTTAAAGCAATGGGTAAAACCAACGATGCAGTTTTATTTGGTGGTAGAACATATTATTACATTGAATCAGAGGAAGGTGACGATATAAAATCCATTGCTGACCAATTACCATCCTCTTCATCTGAAGGATACGGAAAACCTTTCTATGATGTGTTTAAAGAAGCTGAATTTGATTTCTACAAAATAGACAAAGGAATGTTTGCACCTGCAGAAGTAGTTATCAATGATCTTAGGACTGGTGAGATGTTTAGGGGTGGTGCTGTCAATGTTGAGCTTTTAATGAAGTCATTTGGGCTTTAAAAGGTAACAAAACATCATTTTTTTTTATTTTTAAAACAACAAAAACATTTTCCTACAATTTTTACTGGTTCAAAATTTAGGGTAGACTTAAACACCCAAGAAATAAATAATTCATAGGTTAATTTTGACCGGTAATATTACTATCGCTTAATGGTGATCAAAATGAAAATGGGGATAGCTGAAACTACATTTGCAAGATTTGACATGGCTACTGCTGCTATGGATGAAATAAAAAGTCAAGTATCTAATATAACCTTTGTTAGACGTACAGTACCTGGTGTAAAGGATCTGCCTGTGGCATCGAAGAAGCTTATAGAAGAAGAGGGATGTGAATTAGTCATGGCATTTGGAATGCCTGGGCCTGAGGATATTGATAAAGTATGTGCTCATGAAGCATCATCGGGATTAATACAAGCACAACTTATGACCAACACTCATATAATAGAGGTTTTTGTACATGAAGATGAAGGCAAGGATGAAGAGGACCTTAAAATGTTGGCTGAAAATCGTGCTAGACAACATGCTGATAACGTAATAAAAATGGTCTTCAAACCCGAAAAATTTAGAAAAGAAGCTGGAATGGGAATGAGGGAAGGAAGAGAGAATAAAGGACCATTATAAAGACTTTATCATTCGATTAACATCTTAAGTTAAGTTTATATGAACTGAAGGATATATTATTTACTAGAGTATTATCAACATATGAGGTGATAATTATGAAGGAAGAAGTATTTTTCAGTAAGGGTATGAAAAATGTCAAGGAAGATTATCCTGATCTTTATGATATGAGTATTAAATTAAATGATGTTTGTTATACAGGAAAATCATTGGACTATAAAACCCAGAAACTCATAGCAATTGGTATTGCTGCAGCTGCTTCAGATGATCGAGCAGTAAAAAAACAGATATTAAGTGGAATGAAAGAACTTGATATTACTAAAGATGAAGTAGTGGATGTTTTAAGAGTTGTACTCTTGTTATCGGGTAAACCTGCATTTACTAAGGGCATGAATGCACTATACAATGTAAAAGAGTAAGACATTTATTCCCATATTTTTTTTAGGATATCATAATATGGGGTTGTCAAGTTGTTTGGTGTTGTAGATTTTTTTCCTGTGAGTTTGGGTCCATTTTTGCATTTTGAGTTTTAAATAGTTTATTAATCCTTTTATTGTTTTGTATTTCTTTTTGTGGGCTTTAAGAAGTGTTTGTCTGTAGTAATTTTCTATAATGTTAGATGTACGTGCTATATTAGGATTATGCATGAATTGTGTTAGTCTGTTTAGGTTAGGAAGTATCTTTTTTATTATGAATCTTCTTAAGAATATAGGTATATCGTCTAAATTGGATAATAGTTCATCTAAAAGATTTAATGCTGTTTCATAGTCTGTTGTATCGAATATTTCTCTTATTTCTTTGAAATATAATCTTAATCTTGTTTTTTCATCTTCAGAAGTTTTTTTAGACCTTAATAATATGTGTAGTTTGTCATTAATCATTTTGTAGAGATGAAATATACATAATTGATGTTTAACATTTAATTCATCCATTATATTCTGGGACATGGTCTGTAGTTATTGCTATTAATGGTTTATTTAGTATTGATTCTTGTATAAACTGTAGAATGGTAGCGTATCCTTTATCTGGAGTTATTTTTTCATTTACGGGTATGTTGAGTATATGGTCGAATAATGTCAAACGGTACATCCATACACCATTGATTTTAACATACTGCTCATCATAACAGTAATATCCAGAATAATCTGCTTCTATGTTTGATATATGGTTTTTAGTTGTTGNNAAATTTGACAAGTCCTCAGAAGCATTGCGTAACGATCTATATCCTGTTTGAAATAATTCAATAAATTTTTCCTTAAACATTGATGGATATCTGTATCCCGGCTTTATAATTGATTTCAATGATGTTGTGAACTTTTTATTGCAAGATTTACATAGGTATCTTCTTAAATAAACCGTTATTGGATTCTGATTAGGTAGAATCAGTTGCCTTTTACTATATTCTTGCTTATTCATCTTTTTTGATTTACAATGTGGACAAACAGGATTTAAATAATCCATATGATTATTTTCAAGCAATTCCAATCTTTGATAGATATTTGGAGGTGTTTCAACGTTTTGAAATCTTTGATTTATAATTTTATCAAAATCGATTTCCTTTTGATTATAATCGGTAAGTTTAAGTTGTATAAATTCAATAGAAGAACTGAGAGTAGATGTTATTGTACTGGACATACAAATAAATCTACTCTCGCTTATATTTATTCTTATCGGTCTTAAAAATTAATTATGAGTCATTATATCTAAATTTACGGGTTTATTGAAATTTTTTTTCGCAAGTCCCAACACCTATTAACTTGACAGCCT
>PLXT01000142.1 GCA_003151535.1 Methanobacterium sp. | reverse complement strand
AACATGAGGTTTATAGAAATTTTCAGATGTTTAAATTTAAAATGCGGGGATTTTGTAAATACGAAACTAAACAATCTATTATAGAATTAAAGATATTTTTACTATATTGGATATGATATTCAATTTTTTTTTAAATCAAATAAATAGATTTAAAATAGAGAAAACAAAATATTTATTCATGGATTTGGAGATCGGTGTAGAAGAAGTAAAGAAAATATCAACTTTTGAACTACTGGATAGATTATCATCTGATCTTAAGGGACTTTCAGAAGGAGATGCCGAAGCAAGGCTTAAATATGGAATAAACGAGATTTCTGAAGGTCAACAGAACCATCTTAAAAAATTTTTAGGCTATTTTTGGGGATCCATTCCTTGGATGATTGAATTTGCACTTATTATATCACTTTTAATACGTCATTGGCCAGAATTTAGTATAATTTTATTGTTGCTTTTAATAAACGGGCTTGTTGGATTCTTCCAAGAAGACAGGGCAGATAATGCAATTGAATTATTAAAGGAGAAACTTGCTTATAAAGCTCGGGTTTTAAGGGAGATAAATGGGTTAATATCCATTCTAAAAATATTGTGCCTGATGATTTTGTTAAAGTTCATCTTGGAGATATAGTTCCTGCCGATATCAAACTCATTGAAGGAGGTTATGTAACAGTAGATGAATCATCAATTACTGGAGAATCGCTGCCTGTGGATAAGACTGTAGATGATATTATATATTCGGAATCTATAATACAAAAGGGCCAAATGAATGGAATAGTATTTGCAACAGGTATGAACACTTATTTTGGCAAAGCAGCAGGTTTAGTCTCGGGTCTCAGCCCAAAAAGTCATCTTCAAAGGGCTGTTATAACAATTGGAGACTATCTGATAGTATTGGATCTTATTATGGTTTCTTTGATATCTTAGGGTTTGCACTGGTTTTAACCATAGTATCTATACCCGTTGCACAGCCAGCTGTTCTATCGGTAACACTCACAGTTGGTGCAATGGCAATGGCCAAAAAGAAAGCCATAGTAAGCAAGCTCACAGCCATAGAAGAGTTAGCTGGTATGGATGTGTTATTTTCAGACAAAACAGGTACTTTAACAAAAAATGAAATTTCCATAGCAGAAATAGAATCTTACAATGGATTTACAGAAAATGATGTGATATTTTATGCTGGATTGGCCTAGTTAAGATTGGAACAAGACCCTTTAGATAAGGCTATTTTGGATAAAATTGAATCTTCAGAAGTTTTATCTTTAAATACTCCAGACTATAAAATACTCAAATTTAATCCATTTGATCCAATACGCAAAAGCACAGAAAGCGAAATACAGTACAATAACTCTAGATTTAAAGTATCAAAGGGAGCACCACAAGTCATTTTAACACTTCTTAAGGATCAAGAAATACTCAAAACCAAGGTCGAAAGAAATGTGGATCTTTTTGCAACAAAGGGTTTCAGATCTTTGGGTGTTGCTAAAACAGATTCTAATAATGATTGGCAATTCATGGGATTAATTGCTCTTTATGATCCACCAAAGAAAAGTTCAAAAAAGACTATTGCAGATGCAAAATCAATGGGAATAGATGTAAATATGATAACAGGTGATCATATTGCCATTGCCAAGCAAATTGCCAAAAAGTTGGATTTAAGTACTAACATTATGTTGCCCGTATCATTTTTAGATCTCCCCGAAGATGAAGCTGTAAATGTGGTTGAGAAAGCCAGTGGATTCGCAGAAGTTTTTCCAGAGCACAAATATCGTATTCTAGAACTTCTTCAAAATAGGGGAAAAATTGTTGGAATGACTGGTGACGCTGTTAACGATGCACCTGCATTAAAGAAAGCAGATGCCGGAATCGCATTATATCAAGCAACAGATGCAGCTAAATCAGCAGCAGATATAGTACTTACTATTCCAGGTCTTTCTGTTATAATAAATGCAATAAAAGAAAGTTACAAAATATTTCATCGTATGAGAAGTTACTCGATCTACAGAGTGGCAGAAACCATACGCATTCTAGTCTTTGTTGCAATGGTTATATTACTCTTCAATTTTTACCCTGTAACAGCTCTGATGTTAGTTTTCATTGCTCTTCTAGATGACATTCCCGTAATGATCATTGCATACGATCGAACTGAAAAGGTTAACCAACCACAAAAATGGGATATGTATCAAGTTCTTGGAATGGCAACATTTTTAGGAATTTTAGGAGTTGTATCATCACTCTTATTATTTTATATAGGAAAGGTTGTTTTGCATTTAGATACCGGTGTATTACAGTCTCTAATATTTTTAAAGTTAGTTGTTGCGGGTCATTTAACCATGTTTGTTACCCGTAATACAGGTCATTTCTGGTCGGTGAAGCCAAGTGGTATCTTCTTCTGGTCGGTAATATTAACTGACATATTTGCAACACTATTGGTGGTATTTGGAATATTCTTAACACCTATTGGATGGGGTTTGGCAGCTTTAGTTTGGGGTTACTCACTTGTAGCATTCATAATAGAAGACCAGATGAGAATATACTTCTTCAAAATACTTGAACATGGTTATTTCAAAAAGTTTATTGTCAAAGAAGGAACTGACTAATTAATTAAACCGATAAACATATTGGATATATATTTAATAATTAGTTTAAATCTTGTAATTACATTCCTAAACATGTTTAATAATTGTATTAATTTTTTACCCCTATTTTTTGTGGATAGAATAAGATTAACGACTTGGGAGTATTAATAAAGATAAATCGATACAAATAAATAATCTGTACTACAATATAGTTAATTGTAGATTATTATTATATTTTGAATTATATTTTAAAGAAAAATGAAACGGATATGTACTTTGGAGGAATTTGATATGCATAAGAAGATATTATTACCTACAGATGGTTCTAAGAATGCGGAACGAGCTGGTGAATATGCTATATCACTTGCAGACGTTAGTGGTGCAGAAATAATTGTTTTAAATGTTATTGATACCTACTATTTAGATGCAATACCACAGCCTGACATTAGAAAAAGTTTAGATAAAGAATTACGAGCCGATGGTATCAGGGCAGTTGAAGATTTTAAAAAGAAATTAGAAGAAAGTAAATGTAATGGCGTTTGTAAAAATATTCAATTTAAAACAGTTATTAAAGAGGGTAAACCTGCAGATACTATTTTAAAAACCATTGATGAAGAAGGTGTAGATCAGGTAATAATGGGAAAATCTGGTAAGCATGGACTAGAATCTTTATTATTGGGTCGAACAACTGACAGGGTTGTAAGAGAAGCAAAAGTGCATGTTTCACTAATATCTTAAATTGATTTTTTGTATTCTATTTTTTTTATATTGAAAACTATCAAAAATCTAATTAAGTATGATCAGTTGTTGCGTAATTTTTAAAAAATCCTGTTAAAGAGGCTGACCCATAATTATATTACTTTTTTATATATCTTTTTTAGGGGTTAATTATATATTGGTGTTTGTTCTAGTATTATTATGGTGTTTGTGTTTAT
>PLXT01000047.1 GCA_003151535.1 Methanobacterium sp. | reverse complement strand
TTCATCTCGGATTATATTTTTAATGCATAGCAATCTTTTTCCAATTTCAGCATAGAAATCTAGAAACTCGTGCATATTAAATACTATCAAATCTTCATGTTCCTTAAACACTCCAAGATTATAAAAAATACTTTCATCCTTTTCCATTACACTTAACCTCATAATATTACCTCCTACTGTGGAAATAAACATATGAAAAACAGAATATAACCCTCTAGAGGTAGAGTGCATGTGAGAACTTATACAAAAAATCAAAAATTTTAATAGTCAAAAAGTAGTCAAAATCTGTTCAAATTAATTCGTTATATTAGCCATTACAAAATAAAATTGGATTCAATTATATTATCTAAAAAAAATAAAATATTATAAAATTTTATTCCTTTTTGCTCTTCAGTTTTTTCCCACCTGAACCTGGAGGGTTAACTTTAACGTCACCGTATTCTTTTTTAAGAAGTTCTGGATCTTCTTTTTTAAGGAGATCAGCAGGTGCACGTTCCATCATCTCTTCTTTTCCTGTTGTCCAAATTTCAGCGTCTTTTTCTTCCTCAGCTATCTTCCTTTTTTTCTTTTCATCCATTTTTTATCAACTCCTTTCACCAAAACAAATAACTTAAATTCCAATTTTTTGTAAAGCTTTTGTTAAGATAAAAAAATGTATTCTTAATCCAGTTTAACTGAATTTATACAATATATTACATCCTAAAACTATATAATTTTCGGTAGGAAATTTATACAAAAAATTAAAAATTATGCATATGTACTGTACCCATACAGCATATGTACGGCACCTATGGTCCACATATGGGCCATTTTGTCTAAAAATTAGATCTAAAAATAGGTATATTTCTAGGTATATTCCAGTTGTCCGGAAATCCCGGATAACTCAATATGTGCATTTTTGGAACAAGTTCACATTTATGAACTATTCGGAAATTCCAGATACCTCAAAGTAGTCAAAAGAGTAGTCATAATGTAGTCAAATAAAATTGGAATTTCGTTATAGACGGATAACGAAGTCGAGGACAATTAATCTTAGACTTCCATAGAGTGGAGGATTATGCTAAATGGAAATCATTATATGATGAGGATGGTGCTACACGAAAAGCCAAGGTTCTAAAGGGGCTCAGGTATTACGAAATACTAATGATTCTAACCATTTGGTTGTTATGACCGAATGGGATAATTTGGTAAGTGCAAAAAATTTTGCTGAGTCAGAAGATTTAGCAAAGATAATGCAGAAAGCAGGTGTAGTAGGTAAACCAGATGTTTTTTATTTAGAAGAAATTGAAAAGACAGATTATTAATATGAAGCCATATATTAGTTTCATAACTTTTTATTAATAATTATTTAATTCAAATTTTAAATGATAAAATTATTCTATTTGGATTTAGTATTTTACTAATCGCCATAACCTAACTCATTTTCTTTTTTTGAAATAGAATTAAACTCTTAAATAACCTAATTATTTGAAAAAAAAAATTTGTTTTAATGTCTATATGGATTATTGACCTTTAAGTTCTTTCCAAGAATGATATACCCGTTGGAATACTGTTATATAACCTAGGATCATTATAAGAATGATAGCTATTCCCAATGGGTTCACGTTAAAGAAATGTAAACCTGTGAAATAGCTTAAAAATGCACCAATCATTATTATAACCAGACGTTCAGCACGTTCAGCAATTCCAACATTGCATTCTATACCTTCTGACTCGGCTCTAGCTCTTACATAACTCACTGTTAAAGATGCGTGGAGAGCAAGGATACCAAAGATCCAATTCACATATCCACCGTAAATTATTCCAATAATTATAAACGCATCTCCAAATCTATCTGCAGTTGAGTCTAGTATTCCTCCGAACTTAGTAGTTTGATAATTATTTCTTGCCACAGCCCCATCCAACATATCTACAAATCCACTTAATGCTATTAAAAGTCCACCCGCGAGTAGATTGCCTGTTGCAAACATATATGCAGATATAAGACTTACAATAAGGCCAAGGATGGTTAGAATGTTTGGGTTTATACGGATCCTCTTGGCAATAGGATCTAAAAACACTTTAACTT
This sequence comes from Methanobacterium sp., assembly GCA_003151535.1. Lineage (GTDB taxonomy): Archaea > Methanobacteriota > Methanobacteria > Methanobacteriales > Methanobacteriaceae > Methanobacterium_B. The sequence continues at coordinate 31,694 of PLXT01000047.1, read as the reverse complement.
GGGGTCTAAGTCGGTTCAGCATAAAATTAAATATGAATATCAATGGATATATACTTTGAATGGAATGAATTAAAGTTGGGGTTGATTATTTAATGAAGATCATGAAGATAGATGGAACAAATCCAGAACCAGATAAAATAAAAATTGCAAGGATGGCCATGAAGAAGGGTTCCATCATAATTTATCCTACAGATACAGTTTATGGAATTGGGGCTAATGTATTTGATGAAGAGGCAATTCTCAAAGTTTTTTCTATTAAAAAAAGACCTTTAAACAAACCTTTATCCATTTGTATTTCTAGAATTGAGGATATAAAACAGGTTGCAAAGATTGATAGTAAAATTGAAACTATTATACGGAATATTCTACCCGGACCTTTTACAATAATATTAAAGAAAAATGATAATATATCTTCACTTTTAACAGCTGGAAGTGATAAGATTGGGATTAGAATTCCAGATAACAGTGTATGTATGGATCTTTCAAGAGATTTTCCCATTACCAGTACAAGCGCTAATTTATCAGGGTATGATATTCCAGAATCTGCAGATGAAGTGTTAAACCAATTAGGGTCTTCTGTTGATATTATGATGGATGCAGGTATCTGTAAACATGGAATTCCATCTACTGTGATTGATATGACGGTTTATCCTCCTAAAGTTTTGCGTGAAGGTGCAGGAACTCTTTGTTTAGAGAATATGGTTAAGGAATAGTTTTTTTTACATATGGTCCAAAATTTGTGATCATTAAATATAACTATTTAAATTCTTTACTATCCATATAACATGGTCATGAAATTTAATTCTCGTAAATATCCTTTTAGAATTTTATTCTAGGAGTCTGCAAAGTTATTTCTATTATTAAATTCAATTACAAATATAATTTAAATTATTGTGAAAATGAATAAATATTAAAGAAAAACGTTAGGAATGTAATTTTTTATATTTATAATAATATTACTGTAAATTCAGGAGATTTAAATGAAGGTTTTATCGGACATAGATGAAAATACTAAAATATCTACAGGATCCCCTATCGATGTGATTATGGGTGGGGGTGTTGAAAAAGGCTGTTTAACCCAATTTTATGGGCCACCAGGATCAGGAAAAACCAATATAGCACTACAGTTACTTGTATGCTGTGCTAAAAAGGGAGATAAAGCTATCTATATTGATACAGAAGGTGGATTATCAATAGAAAGGGTAAAACAGATATCTAATAATCAATTTGACAGTTTTGCAAGTAATATAATTATATTCGAACCAACCAGTTTTAACGAACAGATAGAAGTTTTGAAAAAAATAGAAAATCTTTTAGATTCCAAAGGAGAGAGTGTAGAACTCATTATACTTGATTCTGCTGTTGCACTCTATAGACTCAAAGAAGGTGATTCATCTCAGACTAACCGCGAACTTGGTCAACAGATGGCATTATTATCTAGAATAGCAAGAAATCACAATATAGCAGTAGTCATAACCAATCATATCTATTCTGTTTTTGACGGGGATGGAGTTATAGAGCCTGTTGGTGGAACTATCCTTAAATATTGGAGCAAGATTGTTGTTGAACTTGCGCGAGCTAATGGTCTTGGAGAAAGGTCAGCAACCTTGAAAAGGCATAGAAGTAGACCTGAAGGTCTTAGAGCTCGTTTTAGAATTGTTGACCATGGTATTGAGTAGATAACAATAATCAACACTCTTTAATTATTTTTTCCCATATTGGGGAAGAATTAATATTTATTATATCTTAAAATGATGTTAAAACATATTTATATAATCTGTAATAAAATTTAATTAAAATTAAAGACTGAAATTTAGTTGCATTATCAATATATGAATAATATGGAGTTGTTTTTGCTAAATTCTTTAATTATCAAAATAACTCTTATTTTGTTAGGAATGCGATAATTTTAAATCATCTGAAATTAAATAATAAAGAGCTTAAGAACAAAAATGGAATAGGATATTTGGAGAATCATCTATATGATCAAAATTACGAGACTTATGATTCTGAGGATATCTATTTTTTTAATATATTCCCATAAAAGTGTAGTGAGATAATCATGATTTCACCAAAAAAATATGCAAAACCCGCAAAATCAATACCCAAAGGTTATAAAACAGCCAATGAGTTCTTTGACTTTGTGTTTAACGACAAAGACATGATCTGGATGGGTCAAAATACTAATCATCTTCATGATGAGAATCAGATTATGGATTCCATGATGAGTAGCATTAAGAAGCGCGATTACAATAAATACCCACCACCAGAAGGTTTACCTGAACTCAAAAAGCTTATTTTAGAAGATTTAGGACTTCAAAATGGGTTTGAGATACTTATAACAGCAGGAGGAACAGAATCCCTTTATTTATGCACCAATGATATCTTGGCACCAACTGATAATACAATAACATGTGATCCAGGTTACCTCATAATAGATAACTTTGCAAGCCGTTTCGGAGACCATGTCAAGTCAGTACCAATCTACAACGAGGCATGTGGATACAAACTCACACCACAACTTGTAAGAGAGAACATGGATGAGAATACAAAGTTAGTATCCCTAGTTGATCCTCTTAATCCTCTTGGTACTTCATACACCACGGAAGAGCTAAAGGACTTTGCAGATCTAGCAAATGACAATGATATATATTTTTTGCATGATATCACCTACCGTGATTTTGCAAGGAATCATCAGCTCATGGCAAACTATGCACCTGAACACACTGTAACAGTTTACAGTTTCTCTAAGATATATGGAATGGCAGGAATGAGAATTGGGTCAGTTATAGGAGTACCTGAAATTATAAAATCCATAAAAACCATAGTAATCAATGATCTGGGAACCAATGTTGTTTCTCAACGAGGAGCTATTGCTGCAATTAAGTCAAAAAAAGAATGGTTGACACGTATTAAAACTATCACGAGTTCTAATCAGGATATTATCAAGAATGCGGTTGATCAGGTTGAAAATGCATTTTTACCTGTCTTTCCATCTGATGGTAATATGCTTGCGATCGATGTTTACGATACGGGTGTATCACCTTTGGATATCTCTGAGTATTTACTTGATAAAAAAGTTTTCACACGTGAGGGTTCATATACAAGTAAACAATTTGGAGACAGATACCTTCGTGTGAGTTTCTCAATTCCTAAGGAACAAGTAGAATACTTTGCTAAAGTATTTGTCGAAGGTATGGGTGTTCTTAGGGATTCTAAATAATTTTTTTTTTAGAAATATATTAATTAGTTCTAGGACTAAAATAGAAAAATTGAATTAATTCAATTAGCTATTTAAAATTATTAGATCCCTCTGTCCCTGAAAATGGATATAACAAGGAATATGGCTAAAATTGCACTTATTAAAAATCCTAAATAAGGAAATTTAATCATCATAACTCCATTATCCGTGGTCATTATCATAGATGAACCTATCAAAAGGGCAGAAAGAATTAACGCAACTGATAATTTGTTAGTAATTCTTTTTAGACCTTCATGTTCAATTTTTATTCTTATTTCTCCCTCTTCAAGTTTGTATAATGTTTTAGTAATTGTTAAAGGCACGCTCTTTAAGACATACTCCATTTCAATAATATTCTTCTTAACATAATCCACAAAATTTAGAGGGGTAAGTTTTTTGCGTATCACTTGTTTAATTATGGGTTTACATACTAAAACAGCATTGAAGGTAGGATCTAACTTTTCTCCTGTCTCTTCAACCATTCCAATACCTCTAGCAAGTAAAACAACTTCTCTAGGCATTGTGACATGATATTTCCTCATGGGATTTATCAAGTCGTTCATACCACCGTAAACCTCATTTAATTCTGTTCCGTAGTACTTGTACATCATATCTGTTAGATCGTACTTTAAGGATTTTGTATCCACGTAATGTTCATCGATCATGTCCATGTATTTTAGCTGATTAATCATCCCATTAACATTATTATCAATGAAATATATGATTAATTCGGCTAAATTTTGTTTGAATTCATCATCTAAAACTCCCATCATCCCAAAATCAATATAACATATGACATTGTCATCTAAGATGTAAATATTGGATGGATGGGGGTCAGCATGGAAAAAACCATAATCTATTACTTGTTTAAAATAAGAGATAGCTCCACGTTCAGCTATTAACTTTAAGTCAAAACCTTCAGCTTCGGTTATATCCGAAATCTTCTTTCCACCAATATGTTCCATTGTAATTACTTTTAATGTGGAGTATTTGCTGTAGAGTTTGGGAACATGAACAGTTTCATCGTTTCGGAAGTTATAACTGAATCTTTTAAGATTCATAGCTTCATTTTCATAATCAATTTCCTTTAAAATTGAACGTTTAAATTCTTCAACTATTGCCGGAACATTATAAATTTTGAATTGAGGAACATAGTTATCTATCCGTTTAGCTAAAAATTGCATAATAGAAATATCACTTCTAATGAACTTTTCCACACCGGGTTTTTGGATTTTGACGGCGACTTTTCCCCCGATTTAAGCACGGCACTATGAACTTGACCTATAGACGCAAATCCTAATGTTTCGGAATCAAAACTATTAAAAATCTTATCAAGTGGTGATCCCAGTTCCCTTTCTACAACTTTCCTAATAACATCAAATTCAATGGGAGGATTATCATCTTGTAGCTTAGTAAATTCATTGGCTATTTTTCTCCCAACAAGATCAGGACGAGTACTAAGTGGTTGACCTAATTTAATGAATGTAGGGCCTAATTCTTGTAAAACAAGCCTTAATATTTCCGGTGTGGTTTAATCAAGTTCTTCAAGTGATTCATAATCGTAGGATGGACTCACTAATGGAATTTTGTGTTTTAGTTTAATTTTCTCTGTTAAGTAACCAAATTCATATTTTGAAAGGACTTTAATAATCTCTTGTAATCTTTTAAGGTTGTTTCTGTCTTTTTTTACCATAAAAATTTATCCTAAAATCAATTGGAATGACTTAATTAAAAGAGGATATAATTCAAACATTATTTAGTTTTATTGATTCAAAGAGATAAAATTTTTAAAATAATCTAATTTGGATTTATCCAAAGTAATCCCAATATTCGAAATTAGAATCAGTAAAAAAAAGTAAAAAAAATAGATTTAACTTTCTAGATAGTAATATTCTCCCTTTTCCTTCTGTTCTCTGTCAAGGTAGCTTTCAAACTTATTAACACGGGGTCTTTTAGTTTCTTTATCCCTTCGGAATGTGATTCCAACAGATGATAAGAAACTATTCATTGCGGATCTGAGGTTCATAGGACTTGAGGCATGTCCTTTAACACCGGCTTCACCATTAAAAACCATTGCACGATCAGAAATATAGTCTATGAATACTATATCATGATCTATAATAATTGCAGCTGCATTACGACTTTCAATCACTCTTTTGATGGCTTTTGCAGCTTTTAACCTTTGTTCTACATCGAGAAATGCTGTTGGTTCATCAAAGAGGTATATTTCTGCTTCTCTTGATAATGTAACTGCTACTGAAAGCCTTTGAAGTTCTCCTCCACTGAGTTCATCTACTTCCTTGTCCATTAAAGCTTCTAAAGAGAAGGGTTTAAGTATTTCAGTTTTGAACATGTTAGTTCCGTATGTGGGTGCTGTTGTTAAGAGTAATTCTTCTACAGTTCCATCAAAATCTGATACGAGGTACTGGGGTTTGTAAGCTATGGTAACTTTTTTATTAATCTTACCTTGATCTGGTTTGGTTACTCCGGCCAATATTTTAGCAAATGTAGTTTTACCAATACCATTGGGTCCAAATGCAGTAATTATTTCATCATGCTGGATTTGTCCTTGATCTGCTTCAAGGCTGAATCCATCGTAAGATTTTTTAAGTGATGAATAATCTGCAATTACTTCAGCTTCAATTTCAAGTGCAGGTGGTTTCACATCGAAGGTAATTGGTTGCTTACGGAATCTAACATTTTCCTCACGTAGGAAACCATTGATATAAGAGTTAATACCAACTCGAACTCCCCTCATTTGTGACACAACACCATAGGCTCCTGGTTGTCCATATAAAATATGAACATAATCAGATATGGCATCTAATGCCGCAAGATCGTGTTCTATAACCATAACGGATTTCCCTGCTTCTGCAAGATTTCTTATAACCTTAACAGCATTTAAACGTTGCCTCACATCCAGCCAGGATGTTGGTTCGTCGAAATAATAGAAATCAGCTTCTCTGAGGGCTGCTGCTGCAATTGCAACTCTTTGAAGTTCTCCTCCACTTAACTTGGAAACATCTCTGCTTAATATAGGTTTAAGTTCCAAGGATTCCATTACTTCGTCCATTGCACCTCTTTCGTCCACACTTTCCATCAGCTTTTGAACATTTCCCTTAACAAATTTTGGGAGTAGATCAACCATCTGAGGTTTATGAACTACCTTTAAGTCCCCTTTTGAAAGAGTTTTGAAGTATGATTGTAGTTGAGAGCCTTTAAAATAACTTATAATCTCTTTCCATGAAACTTCCTCATCATATTTTCCAAGATTCGGTTTGAGTTCTCCTGAAAACATTCTGATAATGGTGGATTTACCTATACCATTCGGTCCTAGTATACCAACAACCGATCCTGCCTTTATATTAGGTAATCCAAAGAGTTCAAACATATTCTGCCCGTATCTATGTACAGGATCATCAAGTGCTTCTGGAAGGTTAATAATACTTACAGCATTGAATGGACATCTGTTAGTACATATACCGCATCCGGAACAGAGTTCTTCGGATAAGATCGGTTTTTTTGTTTTTTTATCGATTACTATAGTGTCTTCTTCCATTCTAACGCCGGGGCAATATTCAATGCAAACATAGTTGCATTTTTTAGGCTGGCATCGATCATGGTCTAATATTGATATTCTCGTCAAGTTAATCACCAAAAAAATGAGTTTCTAAATTTTGTTAGTTAGATAAATTTATCTAAGTTATTTTGAAGATTTCTTAGCTAATTTTTTTTAGCTATTATATTATATAATAATTAAGTTTAAGAAATATAACCATTATGTGTGATTAGAATTAATTAAATGTATTTAAATTTTTTTTATTACATCAAATATCATAAGTATAATTTAAAGAAATAAATCGTAATTTAAAATATCACCTTATTAGTTTTGATTTTAAACTTTTTTGATGTTAGTAGAGGCTGTCTCATAAATCAAAATATGGAAAAAAATAAGAATAAATAGACCTTTAAATTTAAAATAAACAGAATGTAGCGATGCAGAAAATAATTATGAGACAGCCTCTAGTAGAATAAAAAAACAAAATTGTAAGTATTGTAGTAATGTTATTTATAATTATAAAAATAAGGAGATGATTTATTTTGGTTAATTATGAAAGTCCTGAACGGCAAGAACATCAAAGGATTCTATTACATACCACAGCTTTAGTTGCTGATTGTATGAATATTGAAGTTTGGGAAGATTTTTCCTGTATTAATCATCTAAATAAAGCTAATTATTATAAAAATAAACTCGAAAAATTCGAATCCGATGATGATTTTGAAACAAGTCTTAGAGATGCTAAGATTAATGATTTGGATGCCACAATTTCAAAGCTTCAAGCTTTAAAATTAATAAAGAAATAATTGCTTTTATCCTTAAAAAAGTGCCATAAAGTCCTTAATTATCTGAAGGGATTTTTAAGAAAAGTTTACAGATAAACCCTTAATACCATATATTTTGCTTCTGTATATAATTAGGAGTTTTCTATGTTGTATTATTTTAAGGCAATTTATTGTAAAAATTGTCTCAGATAAAAAAATTCTCAAGAGTACAATAGGTTTTTGTATTATAATCTAAAATTTATTCTTTTTTATGATAATTAATTGGTATACTCTTTAAAATAGCTTAAATAAAAAAAAAAGAAATAGAATTAGACTGCTTTAAGAGCCAATTCTATATCTGATGCTTTAACGGTTTTCCTTCCAGCGTGCTTTGCAAGTTTAACAGCTTCTATAGCTATCATTTCACCTTTCTCTTCAAGCACTTTGGCTAATTTGTCCCTTGCATCGTCGCTTATTCTCTGGGCACCAGCATTTTTAATGATTCTTCCTACTGGAGCAACTGGTAATTCAGTCATTTATACCACCTCGATGATTTATTAGGACTCCATAGTATTTAAGTTTGTTGTTTATATCTATATTGGTAACCCTTACAGCTATTGTGTCTTCATCAAAAACATTTACAAGATATCTGTCATCAATGAGTTTTTGATTTCCCATAACATAATTAAAACTTTAATTTAGCTTATGATAAGATCAATATAAATCTTATCCATTGATGAACAAAGAATTATATGTTTTAATGTAATAGGAGTACACGATACCATCAATAAATAATTTTATAATAAGACAAAATAGACATGAAATATATAATCTATAAATAAAACTTTTTTAATTTCTGGGAGCTATAATTCATTAAAATTTACACGAGTAAAACAGAATTAATGCATAATTTATGGAATTAGAAATATTAGGAGTGATAATATGGTTATCAAAATAACAAGCAAGGTATTTAAAGATGGTGAACATATACCTGACAGATATGCCTGTAGAGGAGTTAACATATCACCTCCTTTAGAATGGGAAGATGTTGATGGTACAGTGAAATATGCAATTATATGTGAAGATCCTGACGCCCCATCAGGTACTTGGACACATTGGGTTATTTTCAACTTACCATCTAATACAACAAGTTTATCTGAGTGGATTATGGAACGTGAAGAAATTGATAATGGCTCAAAACAGGGATTTAACGACTTTGGGACCATAGGTTATAGGGGTCCGTGTCCGCCTGGAGGAACCCATAGATACTACTTCAATGTGTATGCACTTGATAAAGAAATTCAGCTACCAGCAAAGATTTCCAAATCAGAGCTTTTAAATGCTATGCATGGCCATATAATAGATGAGGGTCATTTAATGGGTCGTTATACTAGATAAATTTAAATTTAAAGAGGCATATCTAATTTAGATAATTCTTTTATTTTTGGTAATATACGTAGTCTAACATAGATGCAAATTTCTATTACATATTAATCAACAAAAGATTAAATGAATTTAAATAAATCATTTTATGTTATAATTTATTTTATTAAACAATATTCAAATCGTAAAAATAACCCTTTCTTGGAGCTCATATGAAACTAGAAGTTGAATATATGGTTGAAACACTTAAAACAGTTTTACAACCTATGATTGCAGAAGGATCAATGGAATACTCAGATGTAGATCTTACTGATAAGCTTGGATTTTCTATTGAAAAAATAATTTACAATGAAAATACCCGTAACCTCATTATAATAGCTCCTGATAGACCTGAGAAATCATCTTTAATTGGAAAAGGTGGTTGGGTGGTTGGGAGATTAAGAGAGGAGCTTAATGTTAACAATATCCATGTTGATGCATATTCAGATATGATTATTCGGATTTACAGAATGGAACTAGCAGTGAAAAAACTAGAAAACATTATTCCTTATATGGAAACATCAACAAGTTTACCATTAAAAAACCTGAAGCATCTATTAATAGAGCGTATTAAAAATCTTGGAGAATTTGATTTTAACACCAATTTCGAATCCGAGCTAGAATTCTTAAAATCCAATAAGCGATTAAAAACTGATTTAATTGATGAAAATTTATCTAACGATCATAAAGCTATCGTTGCACTTTCTGGTGGTGTTGATAGCAGTTTTTCACTCATAGTTGCAAAACTAATGGGCTTTAATCCAATAGCTGTTACAGTTGATCCTGGAAACATAATACTCCCATCTTATTTTAAAAATTCAGTTGAAACACTTACAAGCGGGATGAAAGTTTTCCATGAATATATTGAAGTTGATATGAGTACTACTGTAAAAGAAGCTCTAGATGGAAGAATTCATCCCTGTGGAAGATGTTCATCAACTATAGAAACAGCACTTTTAAATTATGCAAAAAAATCAAAAATTCCCTTTCTCATCTTTGGAGATTTTCTAGCAACAGGATCACAATCCATAGTATCTGTAGATGGATTTTGGAGGATTAACTTGCCTGCTATGCTTTCAACTACCAAGGGAGAAACTAAATCCTTATCATCTTACTTTGATATTACAAGTAAGGGAGGATATGGATGTCCATTAATAGATGAGGTTCACAAGAAGCATCCTCATATGCGTAGATATTCCATGCAAAGAATCCTAAGGGAAACCAGGGCTGGTGTTTTAGAGCCCGGTCAAGCTTTGAATTTGATTACCAGAACTTTATAATCCTTTAAAAAGGGTTATTCCATTCCTCTGTTAACCAATTCCATGATTCCGTATATAATAAGTATAATTCCAAGCAGCCACGGTAAAACTACAGGTTCTACAATAAATACAATACCTACTATTATGGCAATTATACCCATTACTTCGCGTCTAGTGTTTGAGTTCATGTATTATATTATGTCGAGGCAACTATATAATTTTAATGAAAAAATCGTTAAGACAGTAGAACACTGATTATTTTGTAATAATAATGGATTAAAAAGTTTTATACTTAAATCACCAAAATCAATTTTGTTACTTTAAATTATTATCTTAATATAAAATAGAATTAAAAAAAGGACTAAAATAATTTAAGTGCTAAGTAAATCGAATTTACTTACGTGCACCTTTAACAAAATCTTCTAAACTCAAAATTGATTCTTTAACAGCTTTAGGGGAAGGTCCGCCTTTAACATCCCGTGCTTTAATTATTTCATACGGATTCAAAGCTTTTTCAACCAATTCTGCCCTTATACCCAGGGGTGATCCATTGATTTCAACAGCTATTTTGTCTAAAAATTTTGTGTCAATATTTTCTGGACTTATTCCCTGATTAATAGCTTCGGTAACGGTTCTACCTACAATTTGATGAGCAATTCTGAATGGGAGATTTTTGTCACTTACCATTAGATCTGCAAGTTCTGTTGCAGTTGAGAAATTGGCCATTGCAAGTTCCATTCCCCTATCAACATTGAAGCTCATAGACGAAAGCATGTTACATGTTATATTCAGCATTGAACGTGTTGTATCAACAGCATTCCAAAGGTGAGGTGTAACTTCCTGAAGGTCTCTGTTGTAGCTGTGAGGAAGTGCCTTTAGTATGGTCATTATGGTCATGAGTTCCCCATATAAGACAGCGGTTTTAGAACGAGAAATTTCAGCAACATCAGGATTCTTTTTCTGAGGCATTATAGACGAAGTTGAAGAGTATTCATCGGATATTTCAATCAAACGGAATTCATAAGAACTCCAAATTATCATTTCCTCGCTTATCTTACTGAGGTTCGATGCGAGCATAGCAAGGGCAAAAACTGTTTCAGCCATAAAATCCCTTGAGCTCACAGCATCCATGGAATTTTCCATTACTCTGCTGAAACCCAAAAGCGCAGCTGTTCTATCACGGTTGATTGGAAATCCAGTCCCAGTCATGGCAGCTGCACCAAGAGGGCAGATATCCACACGTTTCTTCGCATCTACAATTCTTTCAAAGTCACGTCTTATTTCATTTGCATATGCCATGAGGTGATGTGCAAATGTTGTTGGCTGTGCGTGTTGAAGATGGGTATAACCTACCATCACAGTTTCTGTATGATTAGATGCCATTTCGAGAATGATCTCAATAAAATTTAGAATATCACCCTCTATCTCTTCAATTTCTTCTTTGAGAATAAGCCTGAGATCTGTTGCAACTTGGTCGTTTCTAGATTTCCCTGTGTGCATGAAACCTGCAACTTCACCTATTTTAGAAGTTACATAGTTCTCAAGTGCCATATGTATATCTTCAGCGGATGAATCGAAAATTAAAGCATTTATTCCTTCAGATTCCAGCTCTTTAAGAGATTTAATAATTTTATCCGCGTCTACAGCTGCTATTATACTTTGCTCTTTGAGCATGGTTGTGTGTGCAATGTTACACAGGATATCTGCGTTGAAGATCCTCTTATCAAATTCAAAGGAGGATGTGAACGATGCTGCATCAGCAGTCATCTTACCTTTAAGCCTTCCAGACCTTAGATTCAAAAAAAAATCACCTATCTTTTAGTTATGAAATTAATATTTGAAATAATTCCAATAAAAATAATTGGATTATTTCTTGGATTCTTTACCCTTGAACTGGGTGTATCCACATTTTCCACATGCGTAACGGTCGCCATGATCTGCCATGAAAACACCGTGTGAGCATCTAACGCATTCTGGATTTTTTCTGATTATTTTATTATCTTTAACTTCGTAGAGTTCGAACTTTTTCATTATAAACCCTCCTTATTCAGCTTCTGCATCTTCTTTAGTTGCTTCTTTATTTTTTACTACGACATGTTCCCTTTCGATTTTATTGAGGCTTTCCTCTGAATCGTAGAGTTTTGCATATCCATGTGCTTTACCCTCACCATAGGATGGTTTTAGATTGTGAACAACAAGAAGGTTTTTGTCAACATTTAAAGTTGCAACAAGCCTATTTTTAACATCCAAGACCTTAGGGGTTGCTTCACCTTGGTAAGTGCAGTCAAAGCGTATTTCAGTTCTGTTTAAAAGCGGGTTCTCTATTTTTTCATTTACATTGATTTCCATATTATGCCTCCTCTAGCTTTTTGATAAGGTCTTCAGCCTTTTCTTTTATTTCATCAACTTCACAAAGTATAACACCCTTTCCTGGTTGCCCATAAAATATTATTGAACCAGCTGGAGCCATAACCATACAGGGGATAGCTGAAAGATCTTCTTCTCCATCAACAACAATCAGTACATTGTATCCTGCTTTCTCAACAAGACTGAATCCTTCTTTAATGGTTTTCCACATTTGATCTGTTATGGTCCCGGGTGGGTTTTTTGTTTTTAATGTAACGTTATCATAACATATTTCATAATCTGAAGGTTGTCTTTCAATCATATTATCCACAATGCCCACATCAGGTATTATACCTTCATCAAGCATATTACGCGTCGTTACATCGCCTATGGATATTATAAGACTTTTATTACCTAAAGAGCTTATTGTATCTTTTGCGTCAGATATCGATGGATACAGAGTACCTACTGGTTTTTTAAACTCTGCTCTCATTTCTTTTTTTAGTATTAACACTATCTTACCCTCAGAGCATATTCTCCAGGAAGGGATATGTTAAGTTCCTTTGCAATATCTGATTTATCAGGATCCACAACTATTAAAAAGCCGCTCCAGTTTCGTGAAGAAGCAATGTTGCATATTGCACACCTATCCTCTTCCATGAGTCTGTGGCATCTTGTGCATGCTTTTAAAACCATCTATTTTTTCCCCTTCGCAGTAGGTTTTCCTTTTGCAGGTTTCTTCTTATTTTTTTCCTCATCGATCCATTCCATTCTTCCGAGGCCGGGTTGTCTCATAGTAAGACCTATTTTGGTTTCCTTTGAAGATTTACCCTTAAGGCTAAGTGCAACAATTCTTGCACGGACCTTATCACCTTCTTCAAGGCTTTTCTTAGATTCTTTACCAATCAATGCCCCTCTCTTTCCATCGTAATTAATGTAGTCATCTGTAACTTGGGATACGTGTACAAGTCCGTCCATAGGTCCTATTCGGATAAATGCTCCGAATTCGGTTATTTCTATGACTTCCCCTTCCACTATCTCATGTAGTTCTGGTTTGAAGAAAAGTGCTGTGAATAAGACGTCATGATATGCTGCGCCATCACCCATTATGACCTTTCCGGTCCCTAATTCTTCTATTTCATTTACTGTTACCATCAATCCAAGTTTTTTATCTATTGTTCCAACGTAGCTCTCATTTAAAATTTCTACAGCTACGTTTTCTAAAGGATCTTCAAACCGGCTTGGTGGGATTCTCACAGTGTCTTCTATTTTGGATACTAAGTACAATCAAATCCCTCTACTTTGCTTTAATAATGTTTAAGCAAATATTTGTCTTTATTTTAATATGTTTTATTTTAATATGAACTTCATACTGTATGAACTTTTGTCAAGTTAACAGTTTTGATTCGATCACATTTCGTTGTACAAGTCTTTAGAGTGTTTTATTGCTTCAAATGCTTTTCCTGCATTTTCCCATCCTAAAACTTTGGTTGTTTTACCTTCCAGTTTTTTATAGTCTGAGAAGAAGTGTTCAATTTCATCTAAAAATTGTTTTGGTACATGTTTGATGTCTTTGATATCGGTAAATCGAGGATCGTTTACTGGGACTCCCAGTATTTTATCGTCACTGTCCCCGCCGTCTATCATTCTCATGATCCCGATGGGCCTGGTTTCTATGACACAACCTGGAAATGTAGCTTCGTCCATAATAACGAGTACATCCATTGGATCTCCATCGTCCCAGAGTGTTTGTGGTATTATACCGTACTCGGCAGGATAGTGGAATGGTGAGTATAAAACTCTGTCAAGTGCAAATGCTTCCATATCCTTGTCGTACTCATATTTATTTCTTGATCCTTTTGGAATTTCCACAACAGCATATATTACTTCTGGATCTGATGGTCCAGTTGGTATATCTTTCCAGAGATTCATAATTAATTCCTCCTGCAACCTTTAGGGTTGATAATTCATTTTTTTAATGATAAATAAGTTATCAGAATATGATCATAAAATTGTGATGATTAGGGGTTTAAATGTCCATCAACATCCAAATATCTTCTTTGGCGCAGGAATATAACATTAATGTCTTTTTCCCGTGCTTTTATTCTTAATTCACGATCATTAGTACATAACAAACGTGATTTTCCTGATAATCTGAGAAGTGAATCATCAACACTTTCCCCTTGTTTTTGTTCCATTTCTAGAACTTCAATAGGGGGAGATGTTGCGATTTTTATGGCTATGGATGCTGCGATTTTATTTTTACCCTTAGTCCTATTTTTTATACGACTGAGTTCCTTTAGAACAGCTGTTGGAACTAATAATTTGCAAGATGGAAGGATCTTCTCAAGTTCACTAACAACGTCTACATGAAACTGAGCCGACATCATAAAAAATTTGCGTCTAGAATTGCCTCACAATTATTTGATGATACCATATCCAATTAACCTCCACCTTGCTCCTACACGCCTGCTTAAAGCTACTCTTTGGCCTTCTTCAGCACATACAGGTAATTTGAGGTTGACTTCAACTTCGTTTTTCCTTGCGCTGGTTACAGTACCAACAGATGTTGATGTTCCAATGTTTATCATGAGGAGTTCAGAAGATTTTATTGGGTCAACTTTACGTTCCTCTTTGGTACCAACAACCCTATCCAGTAGATGAGTTTTCATTATGAAGCTGTGCATTATTGGTGGTAGTGTACCAGGTTTTCCAGCGACTGATCCAGATAATGAATCTGCCTTGGTAAGTGCTGGATCTAATTTTGTACCAACACCTATTAATCCTCCGGGGCCAATTTCATCAACATTTTCACCTGCTGCAACAAGACCAGTGATCTCAGAATGTAAACTCATCCACTCAAGTTTTCCCTTATTTTTAATTTGGATTCCTGGCTTTATTTCCAGTTCGTCTCCAACTTTGAGTTTTCCCTGAATAAGTGAACCGCCTATTACTCCGCCTTGGATATTTTCAGGACTAGATCCTGGTTTGTTAATATCGAATGACCTTGCAACGAACATCCTCGGGGATTTCCTAAGTGATCTCCTAGGAGTTCGAACGTTCTCTTGTATAACTTCTATTAAAATGTCGATGTTTGCACCTTGCTGAGCAGAAACTGGTATTATATGAGCATCTTCTGCGCAGGTTCCCTTAACAAATTCTTTAATTTCGTTATAGCTTTCTATTGCCCTTTCTTTTGAAACAATATCTATTTTATTTTGAACCACTATAACTTCCTTGACACCGATAACATCGAGTGCCATTAGATGTTCTTTGGTTTGTGGTTGTGGACAAGGTTCATTGGCAGCTATCACAAGAACAGCTCCGTCCATTATGGCTGCCCCTGAAAGCATGGTAGCCATTAATGTTTCATGTCCTGGTGAATCAACGAAGGATACCTTTCGAAGTGTACTTGTCTCCTCTCCACAGTGACTGCATACTAACGCAGTTGTGAAACACTGTGGAGCCGGACAAGTAGTGCATTTACGTAAGGTTATGTCAGCATAACCCAACCGAATTGAGATACCTCTCTTTGTTTCTTCGCTGTGTGTGTCTGTCCATATGCCGGATAGGGCTTTTGTCAGAGTTGTTTTGCCGTGGTCAACATGTCCCACTAGCCCTATGTTTATTTCAGACTGTACTTTCACGATATTACACCCGTAAGCTTTACTCCTCACTTTCTAAAATTTCTTTTATATCCTTTTCACCCTTCTGGGTAACGATAGTGTTGATCTGAACTATATCGTTGGATACTGTATTTCCACGGACAGTTTTTCTTCTTCTCTGTCCATCTCTTTTTGGATTAAAACCTATTCCCCCGGCTAGAAGACTTTTTATCCTTCTTTGTCCGTCTACATCCTTTTTCATAGGAAAACCATTTTTATCGCTTCCACCGGTTATTTTGAGTTTGTATCCAGCTAAACCAACAAGAGAAGCATCGAATTCCTCACCGATTATTAATCCAATGAGTTTTTTTGACTCTGCAGTATCTACTTCGACTTGGTGGCTCATTTCGCCTTCTGAAATAACTAATTTAAATGCCAATATATCTCCTCCATCTTACTCTGGTTCTTTATAATCTATATTATTTATCGTTTTCCATTGTGTAAATCAATGATCATGGTTGATTCGTTAAGAATCATTAATATATATCTGAATTTTATTCTAAATTAAAATGGGAGTTAATATTCTGCTCTAAGCCCCCAAAGACTGTCTTCTTTTCTCTTTATTTCAACTAGTTCTTCGAGTATCTGAAGTTCGTCCTCTGAAAGTTTGGACTTAAGCTCTGATTCTAGAATTTTGTAGTGACCTTCCGGTATGTCCACATAGAGAACATCACCTTCTTCGAAATCTTTTCCAAAAACAGCATCTTTAATGGCCATGGCAACTTGCTGTCCTTTGGATGTTGATGGTTTATTGTCACCCTTGTCCTGCATGCTCTCAACTTTACCAACCCTTCTACCGGTGTCGCTTATTAGGATGTTATCTTTTTTAACAGTACCTCCAAGCCCTTCAATCCCGGCTATGGCTGGTTTACTAAATCTGAACACGAGTTTAGGGATTATACGTATTTTTGCAGGACGTATTATTGAATCTATCCATTCTTTTTTCTTTCTCTCTTCTGCTGCAGCTGTCCATTCAGCATAATCTTCTGTGAGTTGATAAATAACATCTGCAGAGAATAGTTTTACACTTGTGGCTTTAATTTCCTCAGATGCTGATGGTAGTATTTTAATGTTGAATGCTATTATCACACCGTACTCTGGATTATCCTTTTGAACTATTGATGCTTCTACAACATCTCTTCTGGAGATGTCGCCGATATCAGCGGTTCTTATAGGTACGTCCATGTCTTTTAACATGCTTACAAGTGCTTCTAGTGATCCTAGTGTATCTGCCTTTACTATAACACCCATTTCATCGGTGTCTATTTTGATACTTTCAATTTCATTGAGTATCTCTTCCTTGACCCCTTCTAAATTTCCTCTAGCAACTCTGAGTGGTGAACCTGAAATAACGTTTTCAATTTTTGGGGCAACGATCTTGATTCCTGCTGCTGCAACAACTTCGTCAACCTTTTGGAAACGTTTTTTAGAGTCTCTCATCTCCTCAAGTGGTCTAGGTTTTAATAATGATCTTATTTTAGTTGTTATAACTTTGTCAAGGCTGGTTAAAAGTATAGTGTCATTTTTTCTGAGAATACCCTCATATATAACAGCATCAACAGTCACACCAAGGCCTTTTTCCTCTTTAACTTCTAATATGGTTCCCTTCGCAGGAGCATCTTGTTCTAACTGCAACTGTTTTTTTAAATACTGTTGAGCAAGTCCCATCAACATGGTTAAAAGTTCGGGTATTCCTTCACCAGTTTTTGCACTTATTGGGATGATGCAGATCTGTTTTGCGAAGTTTTCAACACGGTCAAACCTCTCAGATTCAAAGCCTTCATCATGAAGTATTCCTAACAATTCATAAATACCAGTGTCAAGTTTTTCCTGTACATTTGCAGCCTGTTTTTTATAGGTTTGCATGAATGACAAACCTTTATGTGTTTCCCAACCATAGACCCTATCGATCTTGGTTGCTGCAACAACAAATGGGGTTTTAAAAGTTTTGAGTATATTTAGTGCCTCGTAGGTTTGGGGTTTGAATCCCTCTTTAATATCTACTACGAGTATTGCAAGATCTGCAAGTGCACCACCTCTTTTACGGAGAGTTGTGAATGCTTCGTGACCTGGAGTGTCTATGAAAAATAATCCGGGCATGGTTTCCCTGATATCTAACTTCTTCAGGAGGTCTCCGCATATGGTTTCAATGACTTCCATTGGAATTTCAGTTCCACCTATATGTTGAGTTATTCCACCTGCTTCATTTTGGGCCATTGCACCGCCCCTTATATAATCTAGAAGGGTGGTTTTACCATGGTCAACATGACCTAAAACAGACACTATTGGTGATCGAATCTTCAATTTTAACCTCCAAAGAAATTAAGAGCTTAAAAAAATTAAGAGCTCTATTTTATGGTTCTTCGTATATTAATTCTTCATCAGGCAGTTTGTACTCACAGATCTCAGAGTCTTCGAAAAATAGTGAAATTTCTCTTGCTGCTGAATCAGCTGAATCTGATGCGTGGATAATATTTCTTCCGGTATCAATGGCATAATCGCCTCTGATTGTTCCCAGATCAGCTTCCTGTGGATTTGTAGCACCTACCATCCTTCTGATTAGGGCTATACATTCTTCTCCTTCAATTACAGTTGCAAGAACTGGACCTGATGTTATGTATTCCACCAAGTCGTCGAAGAAAGGTTTTTCAGAGTGTTCTCCGTAATGTTTTTTGGCCAGGTTTGTGTCGATAAACATCATCTTCGCTGCCATGATCTTAAGACCGCGTTTTTCAAACTTGCCTAAAACCGTTCCAATGAGTCTTCTTTTGACTGCATCTGGTTTTAACATTACAAAACTTCTCTGTTTCATTTTTTAACCCACTTAACTTTTCTTGGAACTCTTCCGAGTCCAATCTGGTTTTTCTCACATTTGCTGCTGCAGAAGAAATATACTGTACCATCCTTCTTGACGTACATCTTTCCTGTGCCTTCTTCAATTTCTTCTTTACAGAATGAACATGTTCTCATATTAAACACCTTTTAATTATGGGGTACGGATTTCCTTAGCTTCCCTTATTGTGTCCAGTAACATTAAAATGTCACCTTCCCGTATTGCTCCCATGACGTTTCTTGTGAGTATCCTTCCCTTGTCTCTTCCATCTAGTATTCTGCATTTAACCTGCATGACTTCTCCAGTCATTCCAGTTCTTTTCAGAACTTCTATAATTTCAGCAGGAGTTCCATCTTCCATATAATCACCTTCAATTAAAATGAGAAAGGCATGGGCCTTTCATTGTAAAAAATAGTCTTTTACTTATTTTTTGAGTTCTTCGACTTTCTCAACTACATCGTTGATTAAATCTTCAGCTTCACCTGCATCAATGATACATGCGGATGCTGTTCCAACGTTTAAACCTGCTGCTTCTCCAAGTTCGTCTTTAGTTGGAAGGTAAACGTAAGGAATTTCTTTTTCCTCTGCGAGTACAGGAAGGTGTGCAGCTATTTCAGGCGGGTCTATATCCTCTGCTATGAATACTAGTAGAGCATTACCCCTTTCAATCATTTTGGTTACCTCATTGGTACCTTTACCTATTTTACCTGTATCTCTTGCTATTTCTAAAGCTTCGTAAGCTTTATCTGCTATTTCTTTTGGTGTATCGAATTTAACATACATTGCTTTTGCCATTTATTATACCTCCTTTTTCATCTGGTTTTAACCATCCATCGGCAGATCATACTTTTATATTTAATATATATAAAAGTTCTTCCGATCAGAAATGACTGTTAAAAAACACTGATAAATCAAATTCTAATTTGTAAACAAATTAAATTTATAGAATGATTTTTTCAAGTTCAAAATTAGTCTATTGCATATTTCAATATCATGTTATATATAGTTTGCTCGAAGCTCACTTACTGGAACTTACAGAGTGTATTGACATTTAAGTCCGTATATTTCTCTGGATATTATTATCCACTAAGTTACTATACATGTTCTAGATTGAGCATCTATATATTGTCAAATTCTATTGGTCGGAATATTATTTTATCATTTCCATGAATATATGGAAATTGAATAATATGATGTTTTTTTGTCTATGATCTACCACTAATTATTGAATTATTGATACTTAAAACTAGACATTGATATCGAAATTAAAACAAAAATTAAAAACTTTATAGTTGATTAAAAAAGAAAAGAAAAAAGAAAAAACTAATTAAATTCTTTTGACGGCTAAATCGACGTCAGATGCTTTAACAGTTTTTCTTCCAGCGTGTTTTGCGAGTTTGACTGCTTCAGAAGCTATAGTTTCACCTTTTTCTTCTAAAGCTTTTGCTAGAGCTTCTCTAGCGTCGTCACTTACTCTTTCTGCACCTGCATTTTTTATTATTCTTCCAATTGGAGCAATTGGTAATTCCACATTAATCACCTCATTTTTATATAATTGTTAATATACACTGTTGTCGTACTCCCTTATATATTTATCGGATATTTATGAGATTATTTAGTGATCTATATGCTGATGGGTCATGTCATCATGATTTATATCATATTGGGACAGCCCATTACAAATCGTGTTGTATTTAGTGATGTGGAAATAATTGGGATATAGAAATTGTTCGGATTTCCCAAAAAAAAGTGGGTGTGATGAATCTATCTAGGGTTAATAATCTTAGAAAGTGCTTCAACACTAGCTTCAATCTCAACAGGCTCTACGCAAGCATTTATTGCCGTATTTGGGTCTTTTAATAAGTGTCCTGTCACTATACAGACTACTTGTTCTCCTTTATCTACTTCCCCATTCTCAACAAGTTTAATAAGACCTGCAATCGATGCAGCAGACGCTGGCTCTACACCTATTCCTTCGGTTCTAGCGAGCAATTTTTGGGCATCTAATATCTCATCATCTGTCACAGTTTCTGCCATTCCATTAGATTCATATATTGCTCTGAGTGCCTTTTGAGCACTTACAGGTGCACCTATTCTTATGGCTGTTGCAATAGTCTCAGGATTAGTAACAATTTCTATACTATTTTTACCATTACGTACTGCATTGGCTATTGGTGCCGCTCCTACAGCTTGTATACCTGTCATCATCGGAAGATCTTCGATGAAACCTGCTTCATGAAATTCTTTAACGCCCTTCCATATAGCTGAAATGTTTCCGGCATTACCAACAGGGAGTATAATTCTGTCTGGAGATTTCCACCCTAGGTCATCCACCACCTCAAAACCTATTGATTTTTGACCTTCCAAACGAAATGGATTCACTGAATTCAAAAGATATAATTGTCCTTCAAGTGCAAGAGCTGTAATTGTTTCTAAAGCTTCATCAAAATTGCCATTTACAGATAAAACTTCAGCACCATGGAACATTGCTTGTGCAAGTTTACCTAATGCCACTTTTCCAGATGGTAATAGTACTATGCAGCGTTTTCCTGCTCTTGCAGCGTAGGCGGCTAATGATGCGGACGTGTTCCCTGTCGATGCACATCCAACTGTATTAACTCCAAGTTCAACTGCTTTAGTTATTCCAACACTCATGCCCCTATCTTTAAAGCTTCCTGTTGGATTGGAACCTTCAACTTTAACGTAAAGTTCTATTCCAAGTTTATCTCCGAGATTTTGGCACTTACAGAACGGTGTTCCACCTTCCTCAAGACTAACAATCTTTGATTCGTCAACTGGCATGAACTCCTTGTACTTCCACATGGTAGATTTTCTACAGTTAAAAATATCCTTTGAAACGTCTGGTCTGCAAACAATTTCTAAAGTGGATCCACATTTTATACAAGTGTAAATTATTTCATCAAGACCGTATTGTTCTCCACAGGTTATGCACTTCATCATGGTATCACCTTGTTAATTTTTAATAGTTATAAAATCATTTAGAAATTTAAACTGTTAAACAGTGTAAATCGCTGTTTTAATATATTAATACTAAAATTATTATATTTAACAAATTTATTATGTTAGATTGCAGATTTGATATAGCTTGCCCATGCAATGCTCAGATTGGCTTCTATAAATGCAGCTATCAATAAGAATACAATAGCAATAATCATCAATTTAACAGATTCCCAGAACTCGTCCATGTTCATTTCTAATATATATTTGAACTGATTGGTTTGGGAAATGTCTGACCTCATGTGTGTTAATCCCTGGAATATATGATAAACACAGCTAGCAAGTCTGAATCCAGCAGCACCTGATATTATAATGCCTATAAATTCAGGAATACCTTGAGGGATATTATATAAAATATAAGCTCCGAGAGGAAATTGGGTGGCCGAATATCCAATATATATACCATTAAAAACGAGGTAAATAGCAGTACCAACTCCAAAAATTATTCCACCAATATAGATAACAAGGACGATATGGAGATAGTTTCCGAAAATTGGAATTGTTTGGAGTTGTATTTGTCCTTGAACAACTCTGTTTTTTAAATCACCAAACACACCAGCTAAAAAGGGGCTTAGAAAGCCAGCTAATGCATAACCCAAGAGAGCGGAAATTAGTAATATTGCAGTTGAAAGCAATAGATATACTTCGTTTCGTTTGTATAATCCTTCAAAAAATCCATCGTATTTCTCTTCTTTCAGCATTTACAGTCTCCCTATCATACAGCTTACTTTTTATGAGTGATTTTTTTTAAATAACCAATTATTTTTATAAAATATTATTATTTAGTTTCTATTTAAAATCTTCCTTGCATCACCTTCTGCAATCATCCTCTTTTTTGATAATTCTTGGAAGAATTTTCTCATCATACCCGACGCAGTGTTCTTACATTCACCGCACATAGTTGTCCCGTTTTTACAGTCATGATACATATCTTTTAACTCGGCATCCGAACTAACAAGATGGTAAAGGAGCATTTCATATACAACACAGTCTTCGGGAACACCCCCCAATTGGCGTTGCTCTTCTAAACTTTCTCTTCCACCAGTTTTTGCAGATTTAACTTTTTTTTCAGCTACTTCTGGACTATCACTTAAAAATATAGCAGTTTTTGGTTTACTGCTCGACATTTTATCTCCTGTCAAACCAGTAATAAATCTGTGGTAAGTTGATGAAGGAGCAATGAATTTAAATTTGCTTTTGAAACGTTCAGCAATATCTCTGGTAAGCCTTATATGAGGATCTTGGTCGGGACCAACAGGAACAACTGTGGGTTTAGGACCTCCAAATTCCTCTAACTGTGGGTGTAATATATCTGCAACTTGTACCAGTGGAACGTATAAATGTGATATGTTGGTTGATCCAGAAAACCCGTATATTGACTTCATCTCATTAAGATTAACTCTACGACCTAGAATATAGGCAAGATCCTGTACCACTTTGTTTTCCGATTGGAGGTAAGTATGTATATTTTTCTTTTTGAAATCCAGTCCCAGTGCTATGTAGTTGGTTAGATATTCTGTTATTGCAAGTTCCCTCGATTCTTCAAATTCAATGCCCCGAGCAGAATATGATTCCATATCTGCTATTGGGATATAGATGTCTGCTCCTTGTTTTTGATACCATATCAATTGATCAACGATCATCTTGTGACCGATATGCATTTTTCCGCTTGGCATCATACCGGTAACAACTGCAAATCCACTTTTTTCCCTCATAGCTTTTATTATTCTACCATAATCCCTATGACCGAATATTATTCCTCTTTTCATTAATATGGGAGGATTATCCACGTTGCCCAGCAGCTCTGAAAAGGGTTTAATTCCAAATTGTTCTATGAGTTTTTCATAGTCTAAAATCGCCGAACTCCACGGGTCTATCATTAAATCACCTTTGTAAACATTAAAATTTATTTAAATTTGAATCTTTTATTAAATTGTACTATTACTATTTAAAATTCGAATATTAAAATTTGTATCGAACAAAAAATACAAGCACCAATTTAGGGTCTTGTCCATTCAACATTGTAATAGGTTATATCGTTTTCATCATCAACAACTGCAAATAACAATTTTTTATTTACACCATGGGCAACTCTAACATAACTTGAAAGGTCGGACATCATGAATTTACTATTTTCACTTGCCACCTTTACAAGATAGTTTGAATGGCCATCTCCAGGAGATTTACCCCGTTCATACAGTCTGAATTCTGATCCGTATTTGAAACCGGTTTTAACAATATATCCCCTGTTACGAAGATCCTTGAAAACTATGTAATTAGTAAATGATCCCTGTCCTCGTATGAGTTTAATAAGTTTTTCGATAGTTACATCATCTGAATCTATATTAACTTCTAATTTTCCTTTCTCCATTAGATAAAGTGCTTCGATAAGGGATAACTCAAGTCCGTCTTCTGTCATGTTTCCATAGTGACTTTTTTCATGGATCTTTGCGATATTTCCTTCCCTAACTATAACTAGGTCTCCTGATAATTCTGAATTCATGATTCACCCATTAATGATTTTAATTTATTCAATTTATTGTACTATTCAAAGTCCTGTAATTCTGATACCTGCAAGCTTTATTCTGTTACGAATGTTTAAATTGATTAATAGAGGAGTAATCTTCTCAACAATCCTAGCATTTTCTAGAGGGCCACATTCAATGGATCTTACTCCTGAAATTTTCTCTGCAAGTTCCATTACTATTTCATTTGCTTTTGCATCATCACCTGAAATCAGGCAGTCACATTCAACATCTTCATTGATGTTGGTGAGGTTTGCGGCACTCAGATTACAGAATGCAGATACAACCCTTACGTCTTTACTAAGAAATGCTGCTGATCTTTCAGCTGCTGATCCTTCCCACAGATCAACAAATCGGGTTGGTTTACCACTTATACACCTTTCAAGGGGAACAGTTGCATCCACAAAAATTTTGCCTTGAACATGTTCCTTAATGCTTTTGAGTGTTATCATCTGTGCTTGAAGAGGTACAGTCAAAACAACAATATTTCCATTTGTTGCTGCTTCTTCATTGGTCATTGCAGATAGATTAGGGAGATTTTCATTGTTTAACATATCTTTTATAAGCTTAACAGCATTTTCAGCCTTTTTAATGTCTCTCGATCCAACTATAACATGTTCACCAGACTTTACAAATCTCAATGCAAGTCCAAGTCCCTGGTCCCCTGTTCCACCAATTATTGCAATTTTCAATTAAACATCCCCTCCAATTTTTTTTTAATATTAAAATTCTCTATTCTAGTCTATATTATAAATAATATATAAAAAATAGGATTTTCTCGTAAGTGACAGATATCTGTAAGTGTTAAGTTTTTAATTTAAAGTTTATTAGTCAGTAATCCAGTGTTATGGAATTACTCTCCAACATTTCAAAATTACAAAAATCTAAAAAAGTTATTAATACATATTTGGACTCAAATTTTTATTAAAATAAATTTTTAAAATTATTTTTGAGGTAATCTAAACTTTCAGTAACTGATTCAGGATCTTTTACCTCTACAACTAGAATACCACGGTAATTCCTATTATTGAGCTCTTTAAAAAGAGTTTCAAAATCAATATTAACACTTCCAATGGCATTATGGTTGTCAAAACTTCCATCGTTGTCTGAAAGGTGAATATGTTTAATAAGTGGAGATTGTAGCATTTCTGAAATTTCAAAACCCATATTATGGGCATGACCAACATCTAGGGTCATATATGCCCCTAGATCCTCAACCATTTTGTCAAGTTCATTTATATCTTTACATAACAATCCATCAATATTAGGCATGTTTTCTACACAGAGCATAACTCCCCTATCCTCGGCATATCTAGAACATTCTGATAGGGACTCTTTACTGTTAGCGAGAATCTTTTCCCCAAATTTTTTCCCTAATATTGGTATTTGTCCAGGATGTACAACTACTAAACCTGGTTCCATTGAAGAAGCAAGTTCAATAGAATTTTTTATAAGAGATACAGAGGATTTTCTGATAGTCTCGTTGTAGGATGCTATGTTAATGTCAGACAATGGTGAGTGCACTGTTATTTTAATATTATATGAATCGACTAAATCTTTCGATATGGAATCATAGGGATATTCATTTATGACTTCACAGTACTTCAAACCTCTATCTTCAAGGCATGCAAATACATTATCAAGTGGTTTTGGTGAGAGTGCAAGTGTTGATACGCTGATATTCATCACATAATCTCCTGAATTTTATTAACAAATCGCTTATTCCAAAGTTATATTATGGCTGAATGATATTGGTTTATTCATTTCGAAGCCGGGCATATATGGGAATATCCCTCTTCATGGCTTTTAATATGATAGTTGCGAGTTCAATGTCCTTTTTAATCTTAATAGTACCTTTTTTACCTACTGTGGCCGTGAACAAATATTCATTTTCGACTAAAATATCGAAGGGAGTGCCGACAGTATCTTTTCTGAAATTGAGAACAACGTAGTTGCCTGAGATCTCGGTGTTAACAGGAAACATATCATCCACTTCCTGTACCTCAAGGGGTTCAACACCTATACTTATACCTATCTTCCTTTCAACTTCGTCTATGGTCTTACCCTTCTTACCTATGAGTTTAGCAATATTCTTTTCATCTATATGGACCGTTGCACGTTTATCAGATTTCATATTAACTTCAACTACTGCATCGGGTATTCTGTTACGTATCTCCTTGATTATCTCCCTTTCAGCAATCTTCTGTATTGGGGTTTTTTCATAGGTTGTTTGACCCACATCCATAACAATTGTCTGTTCTCCGTAAGTATAAACTTCGTGAGCTAAATTACCCGTTTCAAAGTCTCTGATCTCTATTACTGGTCTTGAAAGGTCTGCTTCAACCATACCAGTAGGTACTTTTACTGTGAGTTTAATATCAAAGATGGCTGCAACTCGTCCTTCGTTAATAAATATGGTTGTGTCTACTATGGATGGGATCATTCCAAGTTCAACCCTTCCGATGATTCTTTGAATGGCATCTATTGGTCGGGTTGCGTGTACAACACCTATCATACCAACTCCTGCCAGCCTCATGTCAGCGAATATTCTGAAATCTTTGGTTTTACGCAGTTCATCGTATATGGTATAATCTGGCCGAACTAATAGGAGAATATCAGCGGTTTTGCTCATATCCTTTTCTAAAGGTGCATACTGGGTTATTTCATCGCCCACTTGAAGATCACGAGGTGATTCCATTGTTTTTACAATTGCCCCGATATCTCTACTATAGAATTCTGCTACCGCCTGAGCAAATGTTGTTTTACCTGCTCCAGGAGGACCAGCTATTAATATACCCTTTGCACTGTTTCTTAACCTGTCAACTAGTTTCTCTGGAAGTTTATAATCATCCATGGATACCTTGGTTATTGGTCTTACAACCGTTATTTCTACCCCGTCTGAGAATGGTGGTCTTGCAATGGATATCCTGTACTCCCTGAATTGAACAACAGTTGCTCCTTCCATTTCTATTTCTATAAAACTTTTAAAATCACTTTTTGCCATTTCAGTGATTTCTCTTGCCATCTTTTCAAGTTCTATATGTTTAAGAGGGTTTGGGCTTATTTTAACTAGTTTAATATTTCCGGGGGTACCCTTTTTTGCCATGGGTCTGACATTTTCTTTCAGATGTATGGACATAGTTTCGTTATCAAAATATTTGGCAATTGTGAGCTCTTTGTATCCTATCATTTCTGGTTTAAGATAAATTGCTTCTAATCCCTGGGCTTCTGCAACTTCCCTCTGTACTCTGTCGCTGGTTATAAGTATCGCTCCATTGTCACCTGCAGTATCCCTGATCATGGCATCTATTTCACCGCCCTTGGCAAGGGATATCTCATCAGAGGTTGGTCTTCTACCAACATAGGAAAGTTTTAATTTTCCCTCTGTACAAAGTTTCTGGAGCTGTTTAAGCTCCCCTAAACCATTAAAACCAGTTTCACGCCCCTTGTTTGCCTGATTTTCAAGTTCAGATATGACTGCTTTGGGAACTATAACCTCGCAGCCATGATAATCTTTACCCATTACTAACTTGGTGATTCTGCCATCAACTATTACACTCGTATCTGGAACGATTTTCATCATTTCTCTCCATAAACGTTTTCGGGCTCAAATACTTTTTCTTTAACCAATTCTAAGTTTCCACTATTTTCTTGAATTTTCCTGAAAAAGCAAGAGTAATATCCTTCATGACATGCTCCGCCATTCTGTTTCACTTTAAGTAAAACTGCATCCTCATCACAATCAGTTAATATTTCTTGCACTTCCTGTGTGTGGCCTGAGCTTTCACCTTTTAACCAAAGCTTGTTTCTTGAAGTGCTCCAGTAATGGGCTTTACCTGTATTTATAGTCTTTATTAAGGCTTCTTTATTCATATAAGCAACCATTAGTACTTCAGAACTTTTGTAATCTTGTGATATTGCTATTACGAGTTGCTCACCACCTACTTGATGTCTGAAATTAAGATCCAAAGCTTTTTCATCCATTTCCATCATCCCCAAATCTATTTGGACTGTTCAAGTCCATTTTCTACTTGAAAGATTAAATTTTTTAAGAATCAATTGAATTATACAAATTCCATTATTAAGTTCCTAATTTATGTTTAAGTGACTCAGCAATGTTCTCTATACTAACTATTTCCTGTTCTCCACTGATCATATTCTTAACAGTTACGTTACCTTCTTCAAGATCTCTTGCACCTACAAGAACAACGTAGTCGATCTTAAGGGTGTCTGCATAGGACAATATCTTTTTAAGTTTCTTACCAACCAGATCAACGTCGGTTGAAATACCATTTTTTCGGAGTTTTTGGGCTATTTCAAAAGCTTTGAGTTTTAAATCATTTTTTATTGGAGCTACGAAAACTTTCACCGATGGTTTTGTTTCTATGGATTTTTCTTGTTTTTTAAGGGCGTCCATAACCCTATCAAATCCAAATGCGAATCCTGTGGATTCAACATTTTCTCCACCAAATACCTCTATTAAATTATAGGTACCTCCACCACTTATCTGTTTTTGTGCACCTAGCCCGTGTACATAAATTTCAAATACGGTACCACTGTAATAATCCAATCCACGAGCAATACCTAGATTTACAACGTAATCTGAAAATCCAAATGCTTCAAGCGATTTTAAAAGTTCTTCAAGCTCAAATAATGCGTTACAAGCATGTTCACTGCAGTTGATCAGTGCTTCAACATCCTTTATAATTGAACTATTTCCTTTCATTCCAATAAGCTTCAATAATAATTCCTTTGAATTGTCATCTACTTCAATATCTTCGAGTAAATTTGCAAGCTCGTTAACATCACCTTTATCGATTATGCCCATGACTTGATCCTGCATATCTCCCTCGATATTTGCATCGTTTAATATATTCCTAAGAATCCCTAAATTTCCAATGTGTATCTCGAAGTCTTTAAGTCCCAGTTCTTCTAGGCAATGTGCTGCCATGCTAATAACTTCTGCTTCGGATCCTGGTGATTTCCCACCTATCAATTCACATCCGAATTGCCAGAACTGTCTAAATCTACCTGCCTGAGGTCTTTCATATCTGAAACAACTCCCAAAATAATACATTTTCACAGGTTTAGGAGTTTTTTGAAGCTCTTTAATATACATCCTTGCTACCGGGGCTGTGAGTTCTGGTCGTAGTGCCAGGTCTCTTCCACCTTTATCTTGGAAGTGATAAATTTGATCCTTTATACCTTCACCCGATTTGGTTGTGAAAAGTGAAAGTTCCTCGAAAATTGGTGTTTTAATTTCACCATAACCATAGGTCTCAAATATTTGTCTCATGGTACTTTCAACACATTTCCGTTCTTTCATTTCATTAAAAAGAAAATCACGTGTTCCTCTAGGTCTTTGTATCTCCATTTTCTCTCCTGCCTTTATAATCTGGATAAATTTTTTTTATTATTTACAAATAGCTAATATCAAGTTACCATCTATTAGATTGGTATCTTTTAAAAATATTTAATAAATTCTATAGAAATGTAGTATTTTGAACAGAGTGAAAATTATAGAATTTTGATTTATTATTTTTAGATGGTTTTATTCGTAGTGTTGAAGGTATTCTTCCATCATTTTTGGAAATGATTTTGCACTTAAAAATATGAGTCCAAGTCTTTCAGCCCACACTTTGATACCCTCATCGGCCGCAACTACTCCAGCTCCAAGTTCCTTTGCAAGGAGAAGTACATCAAGATCTGGAGCACTGTCAAGTGTGCCTTTCCTTAAAGCTGCCCTGTAACGTTTTCTAAAGTCCGTTATTGCTTTACCTAAAACCTTGGCTTCAATATCTGCTTTATTCTCACCACGGGGCATCAAGACCAATGATTCTACTGCAGATTCCCATATTGAACTTTCAGATATTCTCATCCCTTTGTTCATTCTTTCCCTCATATTCTGTACATACTCGTAGAATATTCCTGAAGGAATTTTTGTATCGTAACGATTGGGAGTTTTTTTAACGATCCATGTTTCAGCTTTGACCATGGTATTATCAGGACATTCATAACGTGCCATATAGTCTGAAAATTCTTTATAAGTGATTGGCGGCATGTGACAGCTTATGTTGAGTTTTATCCTAGACTTCGCAATAAGATCCATTAACATATCTACAGTCTTTGATAGGTTACCTTCTCCATAGTCATCACGAAGTTATGTATCTGTAAAAGCAGTTGTATCAAGAACAAACCTCTGTTTTGCAAGCATTTTACACCTCTAACCAATCTTCATATTAAATTTATATATTCATAATCATCCTGTTGCATGGAAATATATATTGACTAATGTATAAAAGAATTTCTAAATCAATGGTTTTTAGTAAACCAATATAGAAAAAACTCTAGATAAAGTAGTTAATATGGGGTTGTCAAGTTGTTTGGTGTTGTAGTTTTTTCCTGTGAGTTTGGGTCCATTTTTGCATTTTGAGTTTTAGATAGTTTATTAGTCCTTTTATTGTTTTGTATTTCTTTTTGTGGGCTTTAGGAAGTGTTTGTCTGTAGTAATTTTCTATAAGGTTGGATGTTCGTGCTATATTGGGATTATGCATGAATTGTGTTAGTCTGTTTAGGTTAGGAAGTATCTTTTTTGTTATGAAATCTTCTTAAGAATATGGGTATGTCGTCTAAATTGGATAATAGTTTATCTAAAAGATTTAATGCTGTTTCATAGTCTGTTGTATCGAATATTTCTCTTATTTCTTTGAAATATAATTTTAATCTTGTTTTTTCATCTTCAGAAGTTTTTTTAGACCTTAATAATATGTGTAGTTTGTCATTAATCATTTTGTAGAGATTAAATATACATAATTGGTGTTTAACTTTTAATTCATCCATTATATTCTTATATTCTGGGACATGGTCTGTAGTTATTGCTTTTAATGGTTTATTTAGTATTGATTCTTTGTATAAACTGTAGAATGGTGGTGTATCCTTTATCTGGTGTTATTTTTTCATTTACGGGTATGTTGAGTATATGGTCGAATAATGTTAAACGGTACATCCATACACCATTGATTTTAACATACTGCTCATCATAACAGTAATATCCGGAATAAT